>NZ_JBHWEN010000011.1:0-210661 GCF_042734215.1 Kitasatospora sp. NPDC059673
GCGCCGGAAAGGTGCGGCGCCGGGCCGAGGGGACGTCAGAGCGCGCCGAGGGCGGCCAGGTACTCCTGGGTGTCACGGGCGTCCGGGAGGCCGTTGACGACGCTCCAGCGGACCACGCCCTCCTTGTCGAGGACGAAGGTGCCGCGCACCGCGCAGCCCTTGTCCTCGTTGAAGACGCCGTAGGCGCGGGAGACCTCGCCGTGCGGCCAGAAGTCCGACAGCAGCGGGTACTCCAGGCCCTGCTGGTCGGCGAACACCCGCAGCGAGAACGGGGAGTCGGCGGAGACGGCGAGCACCTGCACCTCGTCGTTCTGCAGGCGCGGCAGCTCCTTCTGGATCTCGCAGACCTCGCCGGTGCAGACGCCGGTGAAGGCGAACGGGTAGAAGACCAGGACGACGTTCTTCTCGCCGCGGAAGTCGGACAGCTTCACCGACTCGCCGTGCTGGTTCTTCAGCTCGAAGTCGGGGGCCTGGGCGCCGATCTCAATGGCCATGAGGGGACCTTCCTGCCGGGTCTTGGTGGTACGGGCAGGGAAATCCTCCCATCCGCACACCCCCCGTTCAGCCGTTCGGGTGAGGCCCCAGGGCCGTTCGAGGCGCTGTTCAGCCCTGAGCGAACAAGGTGGCGGCGGCAACGCGCGCGGGCCCCGGCGGAGTCTCCTCCACCGGGGCCCGCGCGTGCTCGCGGTCCGAAGCTC
Organism: Kitasatospora sp. NPDC059673; assembly: GCF_042734215.1. NCBI lineage: Bacteria > Bacillati > Actinomycetota > Actinomycetes > Kitasatosporales > Streptomycetaceae > Kitasatospora > Kitasatospora sp. NPDC059673. The sequence continues at coordinate 699 of NZ_JBHWEN010000011.1, forward strand.
AGCGCTTGCCGGTCTTCGAGGCCTTCGGGGTGGCCAGGCGGGTGCCCGCCCAGTCCTTGGCGATCGCCACCGAGCTGGTCTGCGACAGGCCGGCGGTCTTCGCGGCATCGGCGATCTCGTGCGCCTCGACGTGCCCGTCACGGCCGGTCTTCGGCGTCAGCAGCCAGATCAGGCCGCCCTCCGCCAGGTACTCCAGGGCGTCGACCAGGACGTCGGTGAGATCCCCGTCCTCGTCGCGGTGCCACAGCAGGACGCCGTCTGCGACGTCGTCGTAGTCCTCGTCGACGAGTTCGGTGCCAGTGATGTCCTCGATGCCCTCGCGGAGCTCCTGGTCACTGTCGTCGTCGTACCCGAGCTCCTGAATGATCTGGCCCTCTACGAAGCCCAGACGAAGCGCCGGGTTGGACTTGTCCGCGGGGTCCGCGGTCGCGCTCACGGGAATAACCTCCAGTATTCGGCTCGGCATCCATGCCGAGGCTGTGGCCGTAGTCCACACGGGAGCGGCGGTTCGCGCAAGTACCCGACCCCCGATCCCACCCAAAGGTTGACGTGTCGAGGGCCGACACGCCGCCCTCCGAGTGGGCAATCGCACCGAAATGTCCGTATCCGTACCGGACGAGGACGCTTCGTCGCCCGCCCACACGCAGACCGTACGCCTGCCCGAGATGCGAACGGCATTCGGGCCAGCCGCGTGTGCGGGCGTAGAGTCTCCTGTTGGCCCTCATCCCGACCGGCCGCCATTGTCCGGCCGGGATGCCAGGTCGGACCACCTCCTGACCGTACCGCCCAACCGGCGGAACGGTTACCGATCGGTAGAGATGACGGATCTCCGAACGCGGTAGCACGATGGAGGCGGCGCGACAACTCAGTTTCGACCGACAGTGAAGGAACAGCGTGGCTTCCGGATCCGATCGCAACCCGATCATCATTGGCGGCCTCCCGAGCCAGGTCCCGGACTTCGATCCCGAGGAAACCGCGGAGTGGCTGGAGTCGCTTGACGCTGCCATCGACGAGCGCGGGCGTGAGCGTGCCCGCTACCTGATGCTGCGGCTGATCGAGCGCGCCCGTGAAAAGCGTGTGGCCGTGCCCGAGATGCGCAGCACGGACTACGTCAACACCATCGCCACCAAGGACGAGCCGTTCTTCCCCGGCAACGAGGAGATCGAGCGCAAGATCCTCAACGCGACGCGGTGGAACGCGGCCGTCATGGTCTCCCGCGCCCAGCGTCCCGGGATCGGCGTCGGCGGCCACATCGCCACCTTCGCCTCCTCCGCGTCGCTGTACGACGTGGGCTTCAACTACTTCTTCCGCGGCAAGGACGCCGACGGCGAGTCCGGCGACCAGGTGTTCTTCCAGGGCCACGCCTCGCCGGGCATCTACGCCCGCGCCTTCCTGCTGGACCGACTGACCGAGCAGCAGCTCGACGCGTTCCGCCAGGAGAAGTCCAAGGCCCCGTACGGTCTGTCCAGCTACCCGCACCCGCGGCTGATGCCGGACTTCTGGGAGTTCCCGACCGTCTCGATGGGCCTCGGCCCGCTCGGCGCGATCTACCAGGCCCGGATGAACCGCTACCTGGAGCACCGCGGCATCAAGGACACCTCCGACTCGCACGTGTACGCCTTCCTCGGCGACGGCGAGATGGACGAGCCGGAGTCGCTCGGCCAGCTGTCCCTGGCCGCCCGCGAGGGCCTGGACAACCTGACCTTCGTGGTCAACTGCAACCTGCAGCGCCTGGACGGCCCGGTCCGCGGCAACGGCAAGATCATCCAGGAGCTGGAGTCGCAGTTCCGCGGCGCCGGCTGGAACGTCATCAAGCTGGTCTGGGACCGCACCTGGGACCCGCTGCTGGCCCAGGACCGCGACGGCGTCCTGGTCAACAAGCTGAACACCACCCCGGACGGCCAGTTCCAGACCTACGCCACCGAGTCCGGCGCGTACATCCGCGAGCACTTCTTCGGCGGCGACCTGCGCCTGCGCGCCATGGTCGAGAACATGACCGACCACCAGATCCAGCACCTGGGTCGCGGCGGTCACGACCACCGCAAGGTGTACGCCGCGTTCAAGGCCGCCCGCGAGCACAAGGGCCAGCCGACCGTCATCCTGGCGCAGACCGTCAAGGGCTGGACGCTGGGCCCCAACTTCGAGGGCCGCAACGCCACCCACCAGATGAAGAAGCTGACGGTCGAGGACCTGAAGCGCTTCCGCGACCGGCTGCACCTGCCGATCACCGACAAGCAGCTCGACGAGGGCTACCCGCCCTACTACCACCCGGGCCGCAACTCGGAAGAGATCCAGTACATGCACGACCGCCGCGAGGAGCTCGGCGGCTACGTGCCCACCCGCAAGGTCCGCCCGCGCAAGCTCGAACTCCCGGGCGACGACGCGTACAAGGCGGTCAAGAAGGGTTCCGGCAACCAGACCATCGCCACCACCATGGCGTTCGTCCGGGTGCTCAAGGACCTGATGCGGGACAAGGGCATCGGCAACCGCTTCGTGCCGATCGCGCCGGACGAGTACCGCACCTTCGGCATGGACTCGCTCTTCCCGTCCGCCAAGATCTACAACCCGCTCGGCCAGACCTACGAGTCGGTCGACCGCGAGCTGCTGCTGGCGTACAAGGAGTCCCCGTCCGGCCAGATGCTGCACGACGGCATCTCCGAGGCCGGCTGCACCGCCTCGCTGATCGCCGCCGGCTCGTCCTACGCGACGCACGGCGAGCCGCTGATCCCGGTGTACGTCTTCTACTCGATGTTCGGGTTCCAGCGCACCGGCGACCAGTTCTGGCAGATGGCCGACCAGCTGGCCCGCGGCTTCGTGATCGGCGCCACCGCCGGCCGCACCACGCTGACCGGCGAGGGCCTGCAGCACGCCGACGGCCACTCGCAGCTGCTGGCCTCCACCAACCCCGGCGTGGTCGCCTACGACCCGGCCTACGGGTACGAGATCGCCCACATCGTCCAGGACGGTCTGCGCCGCATGTACGGCTCCTCCGCCGAGCACCCGCACGGCGAGGACGTCTTCTACTACATGACCGTCTACAACGAGCCCATCAAGATGCCGGCCGAGCCGGAGGGCGTGGACATCGAGGGCATCCTCAAGGGCCTCTACAAGCTCGCCGACGGCGCGGCCGGCCAGATCCCCGCGCAGCTGCTCGCCTCCGGCGTGGCGGTGCCGTGGGCGCTGGAGGCGCAGCGCATCCTCGCCGAGGAGTGGAACGTCAAGGCGGACGTCTGGTCGGCCACCTCCTGGAACGAGCTGCGCCGCGACGCCGTCGAGGCGGAGGAGTTCAACCTGCTGCACCCGGAGGAGCCGCAGCGCGTCCCGTACGTGACCGCGAAGCTCTCCGGGGCCGAGGGTCCGTTCGTGGCCGTCTCCGACTGGATGCGGGCCGTCCCGGACCAGATCTCCCGCTGGGTGCCCGGCCAGTACCAGTCCCTGGGCGCCGACGGCTTCGGCTTCGCCGACACCCGCGGCGCGGCCCGGCGCTTCTTCCACATCGACGCCCAGTCGATCGTCCTGGCCACCCTCACGGAGCTGGCCAAGCAGGGCAAGATCGACCGCTCGGTGCTGAAGTCCGCGATCGACCGGTACCAGCTGCTCGACGTGGCCGCGGCGGACCCGGGCGCGGCCGGCGGCGACGCCTGAGCGCCAGCCGCTCCACCCGCTCCACCACAAAGATCCGCCCGAGGACAGAAGTTCTGTCCTCGGGCGGATCTTTGGCGTTCTGCCCTACCGCTTCGCGCAGTTCCCCGCGCACCTGACGGGGCGCGGAGCAACCGCACGTCAGATGTGGACCGCCGGGCCGGCGTCGTTCGCGCCGCGCTTGGTGAGCAGGCCGAGGGCCGCCGCCACGCAGGCGACGATCGCGGCGACGGTGAAGGCCACGCCCATGCCGCTGACGAAGGACGAGTGGACGGCGTCGGCTATGCCCTGAGTGACCTCCGCCGGGACCCCGGGCTGGGCCGGCGGGGCCATGCCCAGCTGGGCGAGCTGCTTGAGCCCCTCGCCCTGCTCCCCGCCCGGCAGCGGCTGGCCGGTGGCGGCGGTCCACTTGTCGGGGAGCACGCTGGTGGCCTTGGAGGCCATCACCGCGCCCAGCACGGCGGTGCCGAGGCTGCCGCCGACCTGCATCGCGGCCTGCTGGAGGCCGCCGGCCACGCCGGACAGTTCCATCGGGGCGTTGCCGACGATGACCTCGGTGGCGCCGACCATGACGGGGCTGAGGCCGAGGCCCATCAGCACGAACCAGAGCGACATCACACCGTTGCCGGAGTGGATGTCCAGGGTGGACATGCCGAGCATCGCGCCGGTGGTGAGCAGCATGCCCACCACGATCGGGATGCGCGGGCCGATCCTGCCGATCAGGAAGCCGGCCACCGGGGCGCCGACGATCATCATGCCGGTCATCGGCAGCAGGTGGACGCCGGCGTCCACCGGCGCCATCCCGTGCACGTTCTGCAGGTAGAAGGTGACGAAGAAGATGCCGCCGAAGAACGCGAAGGCCATCAGCACCATCAGCAGGGTGCCCGCCGACAGCGGCACCGAGCGGAACAGCGACAGCGGGATCAGCGGCTCCTTGGCGAAGTTCTGCCAGACCGCGAACGCCAGCAGGGCGAGCACCGCGCCGCCGAGGAAGAGCAGCGTGGCGGGGTCGCCCCAGCCCCAGGTCGGGGCCTTGATGATGCCCCAGACGAGCATGAACATCGCGCCGGAGAGCAGCACGATGCCGGGGATGTCGAAGGACTTGGCGGCCTTCTCGGCGCGGACGTCCCTGAGGACCAGCAGGCCCAGGATCAGCGCGACGATGCCGACCGGGATGTTGATGTAGAACACCGACTCCCAGTTGACGTGCTCGACCAGCAGGCCGCCGACGATCGGGCCGGCCGCGGTGGAGGCGCCGATGACGCCGCCCCAGATGCCGATCGCCATGTTGAGCTTCTCGGCGGGGAACGCCCCGCGCAGCAGGCCGAGCGCGGCGGGCTGGAGCAGCGCGCCGAACAGGCCCTGCAGCACCCGGAAGAAGATCACCTGCTGGATCGAGCCGGCGAAGCCGATCGCCGCGGAGGTGGCGGCGAAGCCGACCGCGCCGACCAGGAAGGTGGACTTGTGGCCGAACCGGTCGCCGATCTTGCCGGCGGTGATCAGGAAGACCGCCAGGGCCAGCAGGTAGCCGGAGGTGACCCACTGGATGTCGGCGGGGCTGGCCTTCAGGTCGGTCTGGATCGCCGGGTTGGCGATGGCGACGACGGTGCCGTCGAGGGCGACCATCATGACGCCGACGGCGACGGTGAGCAGGGTCAGCCAGGGGTGCCCCCGCAGCTTCCCTCCGGCGGCCGGGGCCGCCTCCTTGTCGAGTACGACGGACTGGCTCATGGCTCGGGACTTCCCCGTTCGTGTGGTGTGGCAAGAGAGCGGCCCGGCCATTATGTCAGCCGCTGACATTCGACAAGCGGTGACTCGTGTCACTTGATGACAAATGGCAGGACGCTATCGTTGAGCCATGGCCACCCCCACCTCCGCCGTCGACCCGCAGCCCGCCGGCCTGCGTGAACGCAAGAAGCAGCGCACCCGCGACGCCCTGGTCGATGCCGCCAACCGGCTGTTCCTGCAGCAGGGTTACGCGAAGACCACGATCGACGAGATCGCGGCCTCGGTGGAGGTCTCGCAACGCACCTTCTTCCGGTACTTCGCCAACAAGGAGGAGGTCGCCCTGGCGGTACTGGCCGACGCCGAGGAGACCTTCCTGGGCCTGCTGCGCGACCGGCCCGCCGCGGAGAACCCGCTGGAGGCGCTGCACGGCGCGATCCTGGAGGCCTGGCGGACCCTCGACCGGAGCCGGCTCACCGAGCGCGGCTCCGTCGCGGGGGCGCTGGAACTGTTCGAACTGATCGAGTCCACCCCCACCCTGCTCGCCGCCCACCTGCGGCACACCCTCCAGCAGGAGGGCGAGGTGACCCGGATCCTCGCCGAACGCGAGGGCCTCGACCCGGCACTCGACCTGCGCCCCCGGCTGCTCGCCGCCGTGTTCGGCGCCGTGATCCGGCTCGCCCACCTGTCGTACGCCACCGAACCCGACCAGCGCGGCCACTGCATGGACGGCATGCTGGCCCTGATCGACCGCCACATCCGCCAGCTCGGACCGGCGCTGGCGGGCTCCTGGCACTGACCCCGGGGCCCGGGTAGTACTGCGGTATGACGGCCGTCGCCCGACCCGGGTATGAGGACACCGGGCGCGCCCCGCTCTACCCTCGGCCCGGTGACCACCTGGAACACCTTCCTCCGCGCCCTCGCCGAGCCCGTCCCGGGCCATCGGCCGCCGCTGTACAACGCCCGCCGGCCATGGGTTCGGGCGCTGCCCTTCCTGGTGGTGCTGGCCATGGTCGGCGCCCTGCTGCCCCTCGGCGTGGTCACGCTGACGCAGTTCTACGGCGTGAACGGGAGCCTGGCCGCCATCCTCGCCACGATCCAGGCCGGGGCGCTGGCCCTCGGGCTGGTCCGACCGCTGACCGGCTGGCAGCTGATGGCGCCCACGACGCTGATCGGCGCGATCGCCACCCACGGCGCGGCCGCCGACCTGCCCTGGCCGTGGCCGATCCCCTCCCTGCTCTGCTACCTGTTCCTGATGGTGTTCCTGGCGATCCGGGAACGCGGACGCACCCTGCTCGCCGTCTGGGCGGTCACCTTCATCGGCAACAGCCTCAGCTGGTCCGTCTTCAAAGAGCACTTCGACGGCACCTCGGTGGTGGTCACCGTGCTCTCCGGGGTGATCCTGCTGCTCGGCTGGAGCCTCCGCGGCCGCGGCGAGGCACGGCGGCTGCTCGCCGCCCAGGAACAGATCTCCGAGACCGAACGCGCCCGGCGCACCCTGCTGGAGGAACGCGCCCGGATCGCCCGGGAGTTGCACGACGTGGTCGCCCACCACATGTCGGTGATCGCCGTCCAGGCCGACAGTGCCCCGTACCGGATCGAGGGCCTGCCCGAGCCCGCCGTCGCCGAGTTCGGGCAGATCGCCACCGCCGCCCGCGGCTCGCTCGCCGAGATGCGCCGCCTGCTCGGGGTGCTGCGGGCCGCCGACACCGAGGCCGACAAGGCCCCGCAGCCGGGCCTCGCCGACCTGCCGGGCCTGCTCGCCACCGTGGCCCAGGCCGGCGTGCGGGCCGAGCTCGACCTCGCCGACGGAATCCAGGACCTCGGCCCCGTCCCCGAGGCGGTCGGCCTGTCCGCGTACCGGATCGTCCAGGAGGCGCTGGCCAACGTCGTCCGGCACGCCCCCGGCGCCACCGCCCGGGTCCGGGTCGCCGCGGCGGACGGCGCGCTCACCGTGGACGTCCACAACGACCCGGCGCCCGGCAAGGCCACCGCCGTCGAAACCTCCACCTCCACCGGGCACGGCCTGACCGGAATGCGTGAACGCGTACGCCTGCTGGATGGCACCCTGGACACCGGCCCGACCGCCGGCGGCGGCTACCGGGTCGCCGCCGTCCTGCCGATCGACCGCACCGCAACGGCGGTCGACACCGCCCCAGGGGAGAAGAAGACCGCATGACCATCCGTGTCCTCATCGTCGACGACCAGGCGATGGTCCGCGCCGGCTTCGCCGCCCTGCTGGGCGCCCAGAGCGACATCGACGTGGTCGGCGACGCCGCGAACGGCCGCGAGGCCCTGGACGTCAGCGGCCGCACCCACCCCGACGTCGTCCTGATGGACGTCCGGATGCCCGAGATGGACGGCCTCGAAGCCGCCCGCCACCTGCTCGACCCCCCGCCCGGTGTGGTCCACCGCCCACGCGTCCTGATGCTCACCACCTTCGACGTCGACGACTACGTGTACGAGGCCCTGCGGGCCGGCGCCTCCGGGTTCCTCCTCAAGGACGCCCCACCCGCCGACCTGATCAACGCCGTCCGCATAGTCGCCGCCGGCGACGCACTCCTCGCCCCCTCCGTCACCCGCCGCCTGATCGCCGACTTCGCCAAGAACCGCCCCACCCCCCGCCGCGACCCCCGCCTCCAGCTCAACGGCCTCACCCCCCGCGAGACCGAAGTCCTCGAACTCATCGCCCGCGGCCTCTCCAACCAGGAGATCGCCGCCCACCTGGTCCTCGCCGAACAGACCGTCAAGACCCACATCGGGCGCATCCTCGCCAAGCTCAACCTGCGCGACCGCGCGCAAGCTGTCGTCCTGGCCTACGAGAGCGGCTTGGTGCAGCCCGGCACATGACCAGCCGGGGGCGCGGGGTTACCTCCCCTCCCACCCCGGTATGACACGTCTCTTGGCTCCGCAGGTTGACGCCCCCTCACCCACCCCCTCCCTACCTTCCTCCCCGTCACCGAACGGGAGGAGGAAGCGATGCTGGGGCGTCTGCGTCGAAGGACAGCTGTCGCGGGGTTGGTGCTGGCGGCCGTGTTGGGGGTGGGTTCCTGGACGTCGGCGGACGCGCAGACGCCGCTGACGGGGCCGCCGCCGGGGTCCGCGGAGTGGGTGGCGGACACCGCGCTGGGGGTGCGGCTGCCCGACCCGGGAAAGGCCTCCCCTGCCGAAGTGGCGGCGTTCTTCGAGGAGTTGACGCCGAACCAGCAGCAGCAGCTCGCCCTCCGCCACCCGCAGGTCCTCGGCAATCTGGACGGCGCCCCGGTCCCGCTCCGCTACCTGGCGAACTCACTCGCCCTCGCCCAGGAGCGCGCCCATGAACAGGCCCGCGCCGACAACACCTCGCTGCCGCGCGAAGAGCGCGAACAGGCCGCCCGGAAGGCCGCCCGCTACGCCGAACTGACCGGCCGCCGACTCCTCGCGTTCGACCCGCGCGGTCGCGGCCAAATCGCCGAAGTGTTCGGCGAGTTGACGCACGAAGCCCGCACCGCCGTGCTCGTCCCCGGCTCCGACGTCGATCTGATGACCTCCGACCGCCTCGCCGCCATGGCGCAGGAACTGCGCACCGCGAGCAAGGACCAGGTCGCCGTGGTGGCGTGGGTCGGCTACACCACACCCGTCGGCGTGGGGCTGGACGCCGCCCGCGAGGATCTCGCCCGGGCCGGAGCACCGCGGCTGGAGCGTCTGGTCGCGGGGCTGGCCCCGCTGACCGGGCCCGTCACTCTCTTCTGCCACAGCTACGGCTCGGTGGTGTGCGGCCAGTCCGCGCCGGATCCGGCGCAGGTCGCGGGGGTGGTGGTGTTCGCCTCGCCGGGGCTGGGCCTGGACCGGGCCGACGAGTTGCGGGTGCCGGTGTGGGCGGCGGTCCGCAATCCGGAGGACTGGATCGCGAACGTGCCGAACGTCTCGGTGTTCGGTTTCGGGCACGGCGCCGACCCGACGTCCCCGGGCTTCCACGCCCGCCTGCTGCCGTCGAAGGGTTCGCACGGCCACAGCGACTACTTCGCTCCCGGTTCGGCCTCGCTCGCGGCCTTCGCCGCGCTCGCCGCGACCGGCTCCCCCACCACCGCCTGACGACCTGTCGAGGAGACGTCCGATGCTGCCTGTTTCCGTTCGTCGCGCCGCGGCGACCGTCGATGCCAAGACCCCCGCCACTCGTGACCGCGCGCTGGACGGCCTGCGCGCCGTCGCCCTGCTCTCGGTGCCGCTGGGGCACTGGCTGCTCGGCGGGTTCACCCTCTCCGACGGCGTTCTGCGCAACGCGAGTCCGCTGACCGCGCTGCCGTTCATGGCGCCGCTGAGCTGGGTGCTGCAAATGCTGGGGGTGTTCTTCCTGGTCGGCGGCCGGGCGTCGGCGCTCTCGCTGCGCCGGGCGGCCGGGCGCGGGGTGGGCACCGGGCAGTGGCTGCGCGGCCGGGTGCTGCGGCTGGCCCGGCCGGTGCTGGGGGTGGCCGCGGTGTGGGCGGCGCTGATCCCGGTGCTGCGCGGGTTGGGGGTGCCGGCCGACACGGTGCGCACGGGGGCGGTGCTGATGGTGCAGCCGCTCTGGTACATCGCGATGTACCTGGTGCTGACGGCGCTCACCCCGCTGTGCGTCAAACTCGGTGCGGCGCTGCGCGGTTGGGCGGCGGCGGTGCTGCTGGCGGCCGTCGCGGTGGTGGACCTGCTGCGGTACGGGCCGTGGGGCGCGTCGATGCCGGGGTGGCTGAGTCTGCTGAACCTGCTGCCGGGCTGGCTGTTCGCCTACCAGTTGGGCGTGGACTGGGCGCACGGCCGGATCTCCCGGGCCGGGGCGCGGCTGACGGCCCTCGGCGGGGCGGTGCTGTTCGCGGTGCTGCTGCTGGTGTTCCACTACCCGGCGAGCATGGTCGGCGTGCCGGGTGCGGCCCGCACCAACTCGCACCCACCGTCCCTGCTGGTGCTGGCGCTTGCCTCGGTGCAGGGCGGTGCGGCGATGCTGCTGAAGGACCGGCTGGGACGGGCGCTGCGCCGGCCGCTGCTGTGGCTGCCGGTGGTGGTGGTCAACCTGGGCGCGATGACGATCTTCTGCTGGCACCAGACCGCGATGTTCCTCACCGCGCTGGCCGGCTCCCGGCTGGGCGCGGTGCCGGGCCTGACCGCCGCCCCCGACTCCGGCCTGTGGGCGCTGTCCCGGCCGGCCTGGCTGCCGGTGTTCGCCGTGCTGCTGGCGCTGATCGGCCGCTGGGCGCGGCGCTTCGACGCCCCGTGGCCGTCCCGCGCCTGGCGGGCGGTGGCAACGGCGGGCGCGGCGCTGTTCGCGGTGTACGCGTTCGGCGCGGTCTGACGCCACGTCAATCTCCGTCGGCTGTCGGCGCCCGGCCGTACCCTGGCGGCCATGGCGACCTTCGACGAGCTGACCGCGCTGGCCCTGCGACTGCCGCAGGCGCACCAGGAGACCACCTGGGAGCAGGAGACGTTCCGGGTCGGCCGGAAGATCTTCGCGATGGGGCACCCGGAGTCCGGGCAGGTCTCGGTGAAGGCCACGGTGTCCGAGCAGGCCGAACTGATCGCCGCCGCGCCCGAGGTGTATTCGATGGCCCCGTACACCGGCCGGTTCGGCTGGGTGCGGGTCCAACTGGCCCTGGTGGAGCCGGAAGAGCTGCGCGAACTGCTCACCGAGGCCTGGCGTTCGATCGCTCCAAAGCGGGTCCGGGACGGGTACGAGGCGTAGCGTCCGGACGAATGTGACGCGGAACACTGTTTGCGCCCTGCCCGGCGCGTCTGCCGCCCTCTAGTCTGGCTGACTAGTAGTTGGCAGTCGTAGCACCATCGGGCCCGGCCCGCTGCGATGTACCGGCCCGAGGGAGTGGACGCCATGCACCGCAGGCGGGTCAAGCGGATCCTGATCGGCGTGTTCGCGGGCTGCGCGGCCCTGGTGGACGCCGGGGCGGCGGTCGCCCAGGCCACCGCGTCCAGCGAGCAGCTGGCCATCACCACACCGCCGGCCGGCAGCGCCGCCTGGGTCGCCGACAACTCCTTCGGCCGCGCCCTGCCGGACCCGGCCACCGCCGACCCGGCCGCCGTCGCCGCCTTCTTCGCCTCGCTGACGAAGTCCGAACTCGACCGGCTGATCCTCGAATACCCGCTGGTGGTCGGCAACTTGGACGGTGCGCCGCTGGCCGTCCGGTACCGGGCCAACCGGGAGGCGATCGCCGCCGAACGCGACCGGGCACGCCAGCGCGCCGAGGACCGCGCCCTGGACCCGACCGCCCGCGCGCTGGCCGTCTCGCGCGCCAACGACTCCGAGGCGCTGCTGGCGGGCGGCCGGCAGATCCTCGCCTTCGACCCGCGCGGCCGCGGCCTGGTCACCGAGGTGTTCGGCGACCTGTCCGCCGCCCAGCGGGTCGCCGTCCTGGTGCCCGGCTCGGACGCCGACCTCGGCCACTTCGACCAGGCCGTCGAGCCGCTGCGCTCCCCGGCCGGCATGGCCCGCGCCCTGTTCGCCGAGGAACACGCCCAGTCCCCGAACACCCGCACCGCGGTGATCGCCTGGACCGGCTACGTCACCCCGCAGGGCCTCGGCCCGGACGCGGCCACCTCCCGGCTCGCCGAGGCCGCCGCGCCGCGCCTGGAGCGGCTGCTCGCCGGCCTGAAGCAGACCAGCCACCCGCAGGCGCCGCCCACGCTGCTGTGCCACTCGTACGGCTCGGTGGTGTGCGGCACCGCCGCGCCGACCGTGCACGGCACCCGGCCCACCGACCTGGTGGCGTTCGGCAGCCCCGGGATGGGCGTCGATTCGGCCGCCGAACTCGGCACCGGCGTCCAGGTGTGGGCGGCCCGCAACCCCAACGACTGGATCGGCAACGTCCCCTACCTGGAGGTCGGCGGCCTCGGGCACGGCGCCGACCCGACCACCCAGGCGTTCGGCGCGATGACCATCTCCTCGGCCGGCGCCAGCGGCCACAACGGCTACCTGGCCGAGGGCACCGCCAGCCGGCACAACTTCGCCGCGATCGCCCTCGGCCACTACGAGGACATCAGCCGCCCCACGAACTTCGGCAACTGACCGTCCGTCACACCTCGCGGGCGTCCGAGGTGATACTCATGTCCGCGTAGCGGGAGCCCTGCACCCGGCCGCCGATCGGCTCCAGCTCGGCCAGCTCGGCCTCCGTCAGCTTCAGCACGGTCGCCGCGGCGTTCTCCTCCAGCCGGCTGCGCTTGCGGGTGCCCGGGATCGGCACCACCGTCAGCCCGTGCACCTCGGCCCGCTGCTGCACCCAGGCCAGCGCGACCTGGGCGGCCGCCACCCCGCGCTCCGCGGCGATCTTCCGGATCGGCTCGACCAGCTCCGCGTTGAGCGCCGCGTTCGCGCCGGTGAACTGCGGCTGGTAGCGGCGGAAGTCGTCCGCGCCCAGCTGCTCGGCGTTGGCGAACGCCCCGGTCAGGAAGCCCCGGCCGAGCGGCGAGTACGGCACCAGTGCCACGCCCAGCTCGGCCGCCGCGGGCACCGCGGTGCGCTCCGGGCCCCGGGCGAACAGCGACCACTCGGACTGCAGCGCCGCGATCGGGTGCACCGCGTACGCCTCCCGCAGCTCCGGACCGGTCACCTCGGACAGGCCCAGGTGCCGGACCTTGCCGGCCGCGACCAGCTCCGCCATCGCCCCGACCGACTCGGCCAGCGGCACCTCGGGGTTGCGGCGGTGCATGTAGTACAGGTCGATCTCGTCCACCCCGAGCCGGCGCAGCGAGGCGTCCACCGCCTGCCGGATGTACGCCGGCTCGTTGTTGACGCCCCGGAAGGTCGGGTCGTCGGCGCGCCGCTCGATCCCGAACTTGGTGGCCACCACCACCTGGTCGCGGTGCGCCCGGACGAACGGGCCGATCAGTTCCTCGTTGGCGCCCGAGCCGTAGACGTCGGCGGTGTCGAACAGGGTCACCCCGAGCTCCAGCGCCCGGCCGAGAGTGGCCAGCGCCTCCTCGGTGTCGGTCGGCCCGTAGAACTCGCTCATCCCCATGCAGCCCAGGCCCTGCACACCCACGACGGGGCCGTTGCTGCCGAGCCGGGTGGTCTCGATGCTGCTCATGCGCTCTTCCTGTCCTCGATCGGATGACACACCGTCATCTCTGCCGTCCTGTCGTCGCCGGGGACGGGTGCGGCCGGCTCGCCGTACAGATCGATCTTCCGGTCGATCACGGCGAGCGTGGCGTGCAGGTCCGCGAGCCGCTGCCGGACCTCCGCCCGGTGGTCCACCAGCAGCTGCCGGCGCTCCGCCCGGGTGGCGTCCCCTTCCCGCACCAGCTCGACGTACCGGACCATGTCGGCCACCGGCATCCCGGTCAGCCGGAGCTTCGTCAGGAACGCCAGCCGCGCCAGGTCCGCGTCGCTGTACCGGCGCCGGCCCGCGTGCGAACGGTCCACCGCGTCCAGCAGGCCGATCCGCTCGTACCAGCGCAGCGTGTGCGCCGACAGGCCGCTGATCGCGGACACCTCGCTGATCGGGTGCCGCGGCGTCCGGTCGGGCACCGCGTTCGGCGCACAAAACGCCCGCTCGCACCCCGACAGTTGAGCATCCCGCTGGGCGGACTCTGCCATCCGGACTGACTCCCGGTCTCGACGACGACGGCTCCGACGCTACTCAGTTGGAGCGCACTCCAAGCAAGCCTGGCACACCGGACCTCCCGGACGGTCGTTTAGAGTTCGGCCCATGCAGAGCTTGCGGATGATCGAGGACTGGCCGGTACCGAATGCCGCTGCGGCGGTGGTACGCGGAAGCGACGGCGCCCTGCTCGGCGCGCACGGCCCGCAGGACCACCTGTTCCCGCTCGCCTCCGTCACCAAGCTGATCAGCGCGTACGCCGCGCTGATCGCCGTCGAGGAAGGCGTCTTCGAACTCGACGACCCGGCCGGCCCCGACGGCTCCACCGTCCGCCACCTGCTGGCCCACACCTCCGGTCTGGCCTTCGACGAGCACCGCGTGATGGCCGCCCCCGGAAACCGCCGCCTCTACTCCAACGCCGGCTTCGACGTGCTCGCCGCCACTCTGGAACAGGCCTCCGGCATCCCGTTCGCCCAGTACGTGGCCGAGGCCGTCTTCCAGCCGCTCGGCATGCACACCAGCCTGATCAACACCGCCCACCGCGCGCCCGCCGGCGCGGGCGGCCTCTCCACCGCCGCCGACCTCGCCCGCTTCGCGGCCGAGCTCCAGTCCCCCAAGCTGCTCGACCCCGCCACCCTGCGCACCGCGACCCGCGAGGTCGCCTTCCCCGGTACCAACGGCGTCCTGCCCGGCTTCGGCCACCGCCGCCCCAACGACTGGGGCCTCGGCTTCGAGATCCGCGACCACAAGGACCCGCACTGGACCGGCACCACCAACTCCCCCGAAACCTTCGGCCACTTCGGCCAGTCCGGCACCTTCCTCTGGGTCGACCCCGGGGCCGGTCTCGCCTGCCTCGCCCTCACCGACCGCGACTTCGGCCCGTGGGCGGCGGAGGTGTGGCCCCGGCTCAGCGACGCGGTTCTCGCCGAGACCGCACCGTAGCGGTCCTGCGCACCCACCCACCGAGGTCGCGCCCACGGGCACGTCATTGCCCTGCGTCGCGGCCTTGCGGTCGGGTCCTTCCGCCTCGCGCCGCTACGTGTTCACCCGAATCGCAGCGGGCTGTGCATCTCCCAGAGCAGCAGCTCCACGCCGTTCTCCCCCGCCGTCGGGTCCGCGAACGCGTCCCCCGTGATCCGGATCGCGTCTCCGGCGTTCGCGGAGCGACCACCGCCCTGCGGGCCGGGGACGGTGCGGTAGCCGACCGAACCGGCCACGACGTGCACGTACCGGAAGGGCGCCGCGGGAAGTTCGGGCAACGCCGCCCACGCGCCGGCCCGGACCAGCCAGAGCGCCGCGTCCGCCCGCCGCAGGCGCAGCGCCTCGCCCGAGGGCCGGCCCGAAGCGAGCAGGGTCAGCCCGTCCGGGTCCGGAACCGACCGGAGCCCGAATCCCGGCGGGCCGCCGAACTCGTCGGGCTGGAGCCACATCTGAAGGAACGTCACAGACCCGGCCGCGCCGCCGAGGTTGCGTTCGGTGTGGCTGATGCCCGCCCCGGCGGATTGCACCTGGAGCATGCCGGGCCGGACCACGCTCGCATGGCCCGCGTCGTCGCGGTGGGCGAGCGCGCCGTCGATCACCCAGGTGACGATCTCGGTGTCGGTGTGCCGGTGGGCCTCGTACCCGGCGCCGGGGGCGAGGGTTTCCTCGTTGCAGGCGAGCAACGCGCCGAAGGAGGTGTTCTTCGGGTCGTAGTGCCCGGCGAAGGAGAACGCGTGCCGGGTGATGATGCCTTCGGCGGGTTCCGACAGGTAACGCTCGCCGGCGCGGCGCAGATCGGCGCGGCCGCGTTCCTTCCGTCCGGCCCCGGACGCGGGTTCGGCGGTTTCGAGGGGGTGCCCGTCCTGGGGCGAGGAATCCACGCTCACGGGCACCACGGTAGCCGGTGTGACGGGTGCCACCGGACTCTCCGGCGCGGGGTGTGCACGAGCACCCGCCCGCGTGAGGCAGGCTAGTGCCGTGCCATCCGCTTCAGCGAAACCCGACAAAGCATCCGGCCGGACGTCCGGCGAGCCCCCTGCCCCGGAGCGGCCCGCCGACCGGGGCCCGGAGAAGAAGCCCGCGAAACGTCCGGCGCGGCCGACCGGCGCTGCGGCGGTCCCCGGCCGTGGCCGGATGACCGCCGAGGAACGCCGACTCGCGTCGGAGCGCGCCGAGTTGCGTGCGGCGACGCTGAAACGGCTGGAGAAGTCGGCGGGCAAGCTGGCGTCCGCGGCGATTGCCCGGATGGACGACCAGCTGGCCTGGTACCGGCGGATGCCGCCGGAGCACCGGTCGTGGATCGGTCTGGTCGCGCAGGCGGGTATCGCGGCGTTCACCGAGTGGTACCGGCACCCGGAGGCGCCGCAGGCGATCTCCACCGACGTGTTCGGCACCGCCCCGCGGGAGTTGACCCGGGCGATCACGCTGCGCCAGACGGTGGAGCTGATCCGCACCACGATCGAGGTGATGGAGGAGGCCATCGAGGAGGTGGCCGCGCCCGGCGACGAGGCGGGCATGCGCGAGTCGGTGCTGGTCTACGCCCGGGAGATCGCCTTCGCCACCGCCCAGGTGTACGCGCAGGCCGCGGAGGCTCGCGGCGCGTGGGACGCCCGGCTGGAGGCGCTGGTGGTCAACTCACTGCTGTCCGGGGACGCCGACGAGGGCGTGCTGTCCCGGGCGGCGGCGCTGGGCTGGGGCCAGCCGAGCCAGGTGCGGGTGGTGATGGGCAGCGCCCCGGACGGCGACAGCGAGCTGGTCGTGGAGGCCATCCGGCGGGCTGCCCGGTACGCCAAACTGCACGTGCTGACGGGGGTGTTGGGCCGCCGCCTGGTGGTGGTGGTCGGCGGCGACAAGGAGCCGGTGCACGCGGCGCGGGCGCTGATCGGCCAGTTCGCGCCGGGCCCGGTGGTGGTCGGCCCGACCGTCGGTGACCTGCTGTCGGCCACCCGCTCGGCGCACGCCGCCGCGCAGGGCCTGAAGGCCTGCGCGGCGTGGCCGGACGCGCCCCGCCCGGTGCTGGCCGACGACCTGCTGCCCGAACGCGCGCTGGCGGGCGACGAGGTGGCACGCCGTCAGCTGGTGGAGGAGATCTACACACCACTGGAGGAGGCCGGTTCGGCACTCCTGGAGACGCTGAGTGTCTATCTGGAACAGGCGTCCTCGCTGGAGGGTGCCGCCCGGATGCTCTTCGTCCACCCGAACACCGTGCGCTACCGGCTGCGTCGTGTGACTGATGTCACCGGCTATGCTCCATCGGACGTGCGTTCGGCGTTCACCCTGCGCATCGCCCTTGCCCTGGGGCGTCTCGGCTCCGGGCCTGACCAGGGCTGATCGCACTGTAGGGAATCCACAATCCGACGTGCTTTTCTTCGTCATCGTCGCCTACCCGCCCCACGGCGTCCGGCGAGAGAGGGTTGAACCGTGCTCGTTATCGTCGCCCCTGGACAGGGTGCCCAGACTCCCGGCTTCCTCAACCCCTGGCTCGAACTGGACGGCGTCGCCGACCGGCTGCGCCAGTGGTCGGCGGTGGCCGGCCTCGACCTGGTGCACGCCGGAACCGAGGCCTCCGAGGAGGAGATCAAGGACACCGCCGTCGCCCAGCCGCTGCTGGTGGCCGCCGGCCTGGTGACCGCTCAGGCGCTGCTGCCGCAGGGCGTTTCCGCCTCGGTCGGCGCGCTGGCCGGCCACAGCGTGGGTGAGATCACCGCCGCCGCGCTGGCGGGGGTGCTGTCCGAAGAGGACGCGCTGGCCTTCGTCCGCGAGCGCAGCCTCGGCATGGCGGAGGCCGCCGCGGCCACCGCGACCGGCATGACGGCGGTGCTCGGCGGCGACCCGGAGGCGGTGGCCGAGAAGCTCGCCGCGTACGGGGTCACCCCGGCGAACAACAACGGCGGCGGCCAGATCGTCGCGGCCGGCACGCTGGAGCAGCTGGCCGCGCTGAAGGCGGACCCGCCGGCCGGCGCGCGGCTGATCCCGCTGAAGGTCGCGGGCGCGTTCCACACCGAGCACATGGCCCCGGGTGTGGCCCGGCTGGAGAAGCTGGCGCCGACGCTGACCACGGCCGACCCGACGGTGGCGTACGTGTCCAACAAGGACGGCGAGGTGGTCGGCGACGGCGCCGAGGTGCTGTCCCGTCTGGTCTCGCAGGTGTCCAACCCGGTCCGCTGGGACCTGTGCATGGAGACCCTGCAGCAGCTGGGCGCGACCGCCGTGATCGAGCTGTCCCCCGCCGGAACCCTCACCAACCTGGTCAAGCGGAACGTCAAGGGCGTCGCCACGCTGGCCCTGAAGTCCCCCGCCGATCTCGACCGGGCCCGGGAGCTCGTGGCCGAGCACGGCAAGCAGGAGAAGTCCGCATGAGTGTCACCATCACGCCGGCCACCGGCGCCCAGTTCTCGCGCATCCTCGGGGTCGGCGGCTACCGCCCGACCCGGGTGATCCCGAACTCCGAGGTGCTGAACTGGATCGACTCCTCGGACGAGTGGATCCGCTCGCGTTCCGGCATCGCGGAGCGCCGCTGGGCCGGTCCGGAGGAGACCGTCGCCGAGATGTCGGTGCAGGCGGCCACCCGGGCCATCGCGATGTCCGGGATCGCTCCGGAGCAGATCGGCGGCGTCATCGTCGCCACCGTCTCGCACCTGAAGCAGACCCCGGCGATCGCCACCGAGATCGCCCAGCGGCTCGGCTGCGGCACCGCCCCGGCGTTCGACATCTCCGCCGCCTGCGCGGGCTTCGGCTACGGCCTGAGCCTGGCCGACGGCATGGTGCGCGGCGGCAGCGCCGAGTACGTGCTGGTGATCGGCGTGGAGCGGCTGTCCGACCTGACCGACAAGTCGGACCGCTCGACCGCGTTCATCTTCGGCGACGGCGCGGGCGCCGCGATCGTCGGCCCGTCCGACACCCCCGGCATCGGCAAGGTGATCTGGGGCTCGGACGGCTCGCAGTCCGAGGTGATCTCGCAGACCAAGGCCTGGGACACCGCCTTCGCCAAGCCGGACGCCGTCAACGGCGCGGGCGAGGAGACCAAGTGGCCTGCTCTGCGGATGGAGGGCCAGACGGTCTTCCGCTGGGCGGTGTACGACATGGCGAAGGTCGCCCAGCAGGCGCTGGACGCCGCCGGGATCACCGCCGACCAGCTCGGCGCGTTCATCCCGCACCAGGCCAACATGCGCATCATCGACGCCATGATCAAGACGCTGAAGCTGCCCGCCGAGATCCCGGTGGCCCGCGACATCGTCGAGACCGGCAACACCTCCGCCGCCTCCATTCCGCTCGCCATGGAGCGGATGCTGGAGCGCGGCGAGGCCAAGAGCGGCGACCTCGCGCTGATCATCGGCTTCGGGGCCGGACTGGTCTACGCCGCAGCAGTCGTTACTCTCCCCTAGGCGTTTTCTCCGCACCACATGAAACCCGCGGCGGTCCGCCGGACCGTCCGCCGTCACCACCGAAGAGGAGCAGCCGATATGGCTACCCAGACCGAGGTTCTCGAAGGTCTCGCCGAGATCGTGAACGAGATCGCCGGCATTCCGGTCGAGGACGTCGAGCTCGACAAGTCCTTCACCGACGACCTGGACGTCGACTCGCTGTCCATGGTCGAGGTCGTCGTCGCCGCCGAGGAGCGCTTCGGCGCGAAGATCCCGGACGACGAGGTCAAGAACCTGAAGACCGTCGGCGACGCGGTGAACTTCATCGTCGCCAACGTCTGACCAGCCGTCAGGCTGCCGGTCGGGGCGCGCCCGTCGCGCCCCGACCGTCCCCCTTTCCCTCCGGCTCGTCCGGCCCTCGGCTCAACGCTCAACGTGAGAGAAGAAGAAACCAGTGACTGCTGAAAACCGCACCGTGGTCGTCACGGGTATCGGCGCCTTCACGCCGCTGGGCGGCGACGCCGCCACATTCTGGGAGGGCCTGCTGGCCGGCCGGTCCGGGGTCCGCGCGCTCACCGAGGAGTGGGCCGCCGACCTGCCGGTCCGGATCGCCGCCCGGGTCGCTGTCGAGCCGTCCGAGATCCTGCCCCGCCCGGTGGCCCGCAAGCTGGACCGCTCGGCCCAGTTCGCGCTGATCGCCGCCCGCGAAGCGTGGAAGGACGCCGGCTACGAGGGCCCGGCCACCGCCGAGTCCAGCGAACTGGCCCCCGAGCGCCTGGGCGCGGTCATCGCCTCCGGCATCGGCGGCGTCACCACCCTGCTCGACCAGTACGACGTGCTCAAGCAGCAGGGCGTCCGCAAGGTCTCCCCGCACACCGTCCCGATGCTGATGCCCAACTCCCCGGCCGCCAACGTCGGCCTGGAGGTCGGCGCCCGGGCCGGCGTGCACACCCCCGTCTCCGCCTGCGCCTCCGGCGCCGAGGCGATCGGCTACGCGATCGAGATGATCCGCAGCGGCCGCGCCGACGTCGTGGTGGCCGGCGGCACCGAGGCGGCGGTCCACCCGCTGCCGATCGTCGCCTTCTCCAACATGATGGCGATGTCCAAGAACAACGACGACCCCGAGCACGCCTCCCGCCCGTACGACAAGGCCCGTGACGGCTTCGTCCTCGGCGAGGGCGCCGGCGTCGTGGTGCTGGAGTCCGCCGAGCACGCCGCCGCCCGCGGCGCCCGCGTGTACTGCGAGGCGGTCGGCCAGGGTCTGTCCTCGGACGCCCACCACATCGCCCAGCCGGAGCCGACCGGCGCCGGCGTGTCCCGCGCCATCGCCGACCTGTTCGACCGCAACGAGCTGGACAAGGCCGAGGTCGTGCACGTCAACGCGCACGCCACCTCCACCCCGCAGGGTGACACCGCGGAGGTCAAGGCGCTGAGCCGCGAACTCGGCGAGCACCTCGACCACGTGGCGATCTCCGCCACCAAGTCGATGACCGGCCACCTGCTCGGCGGCGCCGGGGGCATCGAGACGGTCGCCACCGTCCTCGCCCTGCACCACCGGATCGCCCCGCCGACCATCAACGTGGTCGACCTGGACGACGACATCGACGCCGACATCGTCCGCGACGAGCCCCGCAAGCTCCCGGTCGAGGGCCGCATCGCCGCGCTCAACAACTCCTTCGGCTTCGGCGGCCACAACGTGGTCCTGGCCTTCCGCACCGTCTGAGGCACCCGCGCGCACACCTGCGCGACCGGCCCGGCACTCCGATCGAGTGCCGGGCCGGCGCCGTCTCCGTGCCGCTGCGAGTCACACCACCTGGTGGAGCCAGCGCACCGGCGCGCCCTCCCCCGCATACCGGAACGGCTCCAACTCGTCGTCCCACGGCTTGCCGAGCAGCCGCCCGATCTCCGTCTCCAGGTCGCTGCCCTCGCTTCGGGAACGCAGCAGCACGGCCCGCAGCCGGTCCTCGGGAATCAGGATGTCGCCGTGGATGCCGGTGACGGCGTGGAAGATGCCGAGGCTGGGCGTGGAGGAGTACCGCTCGCCCTCGGCCGTGGCGCAGGGCTCGCTGGTCACCTCGTAGCGCATCAGCTGCCACCCGCGCAGCGCGGAGGCGAGCCTGGAGGCGGTGCCGGGCTCTCCGTGCCAGGAGAGTTCGGACCGCCAGTGGCCGGGCGCGGCGGGCTGCCGGATCCAGTCGAGGTTGACCCGCACGCCGAGAGCGCCCGCCACCGCCCACTCGACGTGCGGGCACAGCGCGCGTGGCGCGGAGTGGATGTAGAGCACACCACGTGTCGTCACCGGGACCTCCTGGCTGTGGACGAGGGTCGCCTTCCCCAGCTGCCTCGCGCCGTCGCCGGTCGGTACTGACCAGTGGCTACCCCGTGACGCTCAACTTATTCGACATTAGGTCATCAAATCGAGCAAAACGGACAAGCTTTCACTCCATGCTAGTCGGTTCCCCCGAGAGGTCTACCCCCACAGCGCCCACCTCCCCCGAACGGACCTAAACGCGCGCCCCCACCGGATCGCGCGCCCGGTGGGGGCGGGTTGACGGGACGGCAGCTGTCATACCGTCAACTCTTCACACCCTCAGACCTGTACGACCATCTTCCCGATGTTGGCGCCGTGCAGCATGCCGAGGAAGGCCTCCACGGCGTTCTCCACACCCTCGACCACGGTCTCGTCGTAGCGCAGCGAACCGTCCCGCAGCCAGCCGCCGACCTCCTCCAGGAACTGGCCGCGCAGCGCGCTGTGGTCGCCGACCAGCATGCCCTGCAGGCGCAGCCGCTTACCGATGGCCAGCGCCAGGTTGCGCGGCCCGGCCGGGGCGGAGGTCTCGTTGTACTGGGCGATGGCCCCGCAGAGGGTGGCCCGGCCGTGCACCCGCAGGGCGCCGATCGCCGCCTCCAGGTGCTCGCCACCGACGTTGTCGAAGTAGACGTCGATGCCGTCGGGGGCGGCCTGGGCGAGCAGCTCGGCGACCGGGCCGTCCTTGTAGTTGAAGGCGGCGTCGAAACCGTAATCGTCGATCAGGGTGGCGACCTTCTCGGCGGAGCCGGCCGAGCCGATGACCCGCTTCGCGCCCTTGAGCCGGGCGATCTGGCCGACCAGCGAACCGACGGCGCCGGCCGCGCCGGAGACGAACACGATGTCGCCGGCCCGGAACGAGGCGACCTCCAGCAACCCGGCGTACGCGGTGAGGCCGGGCATCCCGAGCACGCCCAGATAGGCGGAGAGCGGGGCGAGTTCGGGATCGACCTTGACGGTGCGGGCCGCGTCCACGGTGGCGTACTCGCGCCAGCCGAGCCCGTGCAGCACGGCGTCACCGACCCGGAAGCCCTCCGCGTTGCTGGCGACCACGTGGCCGACCGCCCCGCCGTCCATCGGCGCACCCAGCGCGTACGGCGGGACGTAGGACTTCACGTCGTTCATCCGCCCGCGCATGTACGGGTCCACGGACAGGTAGGCGTTGCGCACGGTGATCTCGCCCGGCCCGGGCTGCCGGACGGGGGCCTCGACCAGGGCGAAGTCGCCGGGGACCGGCCAACCCTGCGGGCGGGCGGCCAGGTGCCATTCACGACCGGTGGCGGGAAGATCCTGCTCTGCCATCACACGCTCCTCATCAACCTGAAACATTCAGTGACTCAAGCAATCCTGTGGATGAAAGGTTCATGTTGTCAACTGTTCAGCTAGACTCGACGGCATGGAGAAGGAGCAGGTCATGGAGCAGGCAACGGTCCCGACCGCCGACCCGATCACCGTGGAGGTCGTCGACCTCATGGCGCGCCTGGTCGGACTCTTCCACCGCGAGTACGAGGAGGCCGCCGCCGCCCGCTCGCTGACCGGCGCCCAGGCCAAGGTGCTGGCACTGCTGCGGCGCGGGCCGATGCCGATGCGGCACATCGCACAGACCCTCTCCTGCGAGCCGTCCAACGTCACCGGCATCGTCGACCGGCTGGAGGGCCGCGGCTTCGTCACCCGCGAGTCCGACCCGCAGGACCGTCGGGTGAAGCTGGTCGTCGCCACCGACTCGGGTCTGACCGCCTCCTCCGAACTGCGCGAATCGCTGAACTTCGCCCGAGAACCGCTGGCCGCGCTGGACGCCCCGGAACGAGCCCAACTGCGGGACCTGCTGCGGCGGATGCTCGACTCCTCGGCCCGCGGCTGACCCTCCGTCGGACCAACCTCCGGACCGCCCGCCGGGTGGTTCGGGGGTACCCCGGTTCGAGGTTCGAAAAATCTCTCGGAAATGATGGTTCGCGTGTAACCATTCCCGTCACCGCGCCGTCTAAGTGGTGACGAACACCCCGTCGTCCGCAGTCTCGCGGAGACGGCAAGTGCCTGCCCTCGGGCACCAGTTCCCGTTGCGCGCAGAGAGATTCCGGATCGATGACCGACGCCACCCAGAGTCCTGCCGCGGCCCCGCCCCGACGCCGCAGAGGCCGCCGAATAGCCCAGGGTCTCGGGGCGACCGCCGCCGTCATGGTGGTCGTCGCCGCGGGACTCGGCGCCTGGTACTACCAGCGGCTGGACCACAACATCACGACCTTCGCCCCGGAGGGCATCGCCTCCACCCGCCCGCCGGCCGGGCCTCCCGCCCCTACTGGCGGACACCCCGTCAACGTCCTGCTGCTCGGCTCCGACACCCGGAGCGACGGCAATGGCGACCTCGGCGGCGGCGACGTGGGAGTCGGGCACTCCGACACCGCGATCCTGCTGCACGTCTACGCCGATCACAAACACGCCGTCGGCGTGTCGATCCCCCGGGACACCCTGGTCACCATCCCGCCGTGCCGGCTCGCGGACGGCCGATGGACCACCGCCCGGGCCAACCAGATGTTCAACTCGGCTTTCACCATCGGCGAGTTCAAGAACGGCAACCCCGCCTGCACGCAGAACACCGTGGAGGAGCTGACCGGCCTGCGGGTGGACCACACCCTGGTCGTCGACTTCAAGGGCTTCGCCTCCATCACCGAGGCCGTCGGCGGCGTGGACGTGTGCGTGCCCAACGACGTGAACTCCTACGGCATCCAGCTCACCAAGGGCCGGCAGACCGTCACCGGGCAACAGGCTGTCGACTACGTCCGCGCCCGGCACGGCCTCGGCGACAGCTCCGACATCGGCCGGATGCGTCGTCAGCAGGCGTTCATGTCCTCGCTGATCAAGAAAGTGCAGGGCGAGGGCTTCGACCTGACCACCCTGCTGCCGCTGGCCGATGCCGCCACCAAGTCGCTCACCGTCGACCCCGGCCTCGGCTCCCCGTACAAGCTCGCCGAGTTCGCCCAGTCGCTGCAGAACATCAAGCTCCCCGACATCCAGTTCGTCACCCTGCCGTGGCGCTTCCAGGGCGCCCGGGTCGCCATCGTGCAGCCGGACGCGAACATCCTGTGGAACCTGCTCCGCCAGGACCGCACCCTGGACGGCCACCTCACCGGTGACACCGCGAGCCCGTCCGCCGACCCCTCGGCCGGCGCCTCGGCCAGTCCCTCCGGTTCGGCCGACCCCTCTGGCTCGGCCAGTCCGTCCGGCTCGGCCAGTCCGTCCGCCACCAGCAGCCCCGACAGTGTGAGCCTGGACGTGCCCATCGTGGTCCACAACGCCGCCAAGTCACCCGGGCTGGCCGGGCGCGCCGCGACCGCGCTGCGCGGCAGCGGGTACCGCAACATCACCATCGCCGAGAACACCCCCGCCCGGGCCACCACGCTGATCGAGTACGCGTCCGACCAGCGCCCCGCCGCCGAACGCCTCGCCCAGCTCTACCCCGGCGCCGAGCTCCGCGCCACCTCCGGCGGCGAGGGCATCACCCTGACCCTCGGCCAGGACCGGGCCGGCACCGACACCCCCGGTACCCCCGACCCCGGGGCCTCCGCCGGCACCATCCCCTCCGCCATCCCGAACGGCATCACGGACAACACCCGGCCCGCCGACAGCGACCTCTGCGCCGACCTCAGCTTCGGCTGACCCCCGGCCGCCGGCCGCCGGGCCCGAAAGCCCGCCCCCGTGCCCGGCTCCCGCGCTACGCCTCCGGGGGCGGGGGCGGGGGCGCGGGCGCGGGCGCGGCCTGGGGCGGGGTCTGGAGCACGGCCGGGTCCGGGTCCGGGTCCGGAAGGCCGGTCACCACCAGGGTGACCCGACGGTCCGCCAACTCGCCCGCTCGGGCCAGGCCGTACACCGCGGAGAGTGCCTTCGCCACATAGCGACGCTCCACCGGAACCCCGTGCCGGCTCTCGAACCCGGCGGCGAATCGCTCCAACTCCTGCGGCACCCGGCCGTACCCACCGCCGTGCCAGCCGTGCTCCAGCCGCCAGTTGTCGAACTCCCACCCATACGCGGCGAGTTGCAACGCCGCCACCTCGCGCTCCAGGTAACCCTCGCCGCGCAGCACCGCCACGCCGAGCGCCTGCGCACCCGGCGGCAGGCCGGCGGCGATCCCGGCCAGCGTCCCACCCGTGCCGACCGCGCAGCAGACCACGTCCCGGGCGCCCAAGCCAGGCAGTTGGTCGGCCAGTTCCGCGGCCACCACTGCGGCCCCGCGCACCGCCGCCGCGTTCGACCCGCCCTCGGGCAGCACGAAGTGCCCTGCCCGCCGCTCCTGCCGCCCGGAGGCGATCTCCCGGTAGACGGAACGCTCGACGAACTCCAGCACCATCCCGTCCCGTTCGGCCCGGGCCAGCGACCAGTTCCGCGGCATCCCCGCCAGCTCGGCCCCGCGAATCACCCCGACGCTCGCCAACCCGAGCGCCCGCGCCGCCGCGGCCACCGCCCGCACGTGCGTGGAGTACGCCCCGCCGTAGGTGAGCAATGCCCGGCAGCCGTCCGCAACCGCCCGCTCCAGGTTCGGCGCGAGCTTGCGCCACTTGTTGCCAGGCACCGTCGGATGCGCCAGGTCGTCCCGCTTCAGCCACAGCTCGACCCCTGCGGCAGCGAGCTCCGGATCGTCGACCACCGTCAACGGCGTGGGCAGGTCAGCGGGCATGAGCATCCACTCACCCTAGCCGGGGCCCGGGCGCGAGGACCGGGGCCGGAAGCCCAGGCCCGGGGCCCGGGCACGAGGACCGGGGCCGGAAGCCCAGGCCCGGGGCCCGGGGGCCCGAAAGCCCAGGCCGGGAGGCCGGGGGCCCGGGAGGCCCGAAAGCCCGGGCATGGGCCTGGGGGGCGGGCCCCGGCGTGGGCGGGCCCGGGGGCAGGGAGGCCGGGGGCCAGGAGGCCCGGAAGCCCGGACAGAAGCCCGGACATGGGGGGTGGGGTCCCAGGCGTGGGCTGGCCCCGGGCCCCGGGGGCCGGCGGGCGTCCGTCGGTCCCTGGCCGTCCTGCCGCGCAGGCGTCCTGTCAGAGCGTGCCGGGCGTCTTGCGGGTGGTGACGTTCATCCGGTTCCACGCGTTGGCCGTGAACACCAGGGCGATCAGCTGCGCCATTTCGCGCTCCTCGAAGTGCTTCGCCGCTTCCTCGTACACCTCGTCCGAGACGCCGGAGGGCAGCAGCGTGACCGCCTCCGCGAGGGCCAGCGCCGCCCGCTCCTTCTCGGTGAACAGGCTGGACTCCTCCCACGCCGTCAGCTGATAGATCCGCTCCTCGCTCTCCCCGGCCTTCCGGGCGTCCACGGTGTGGTACCCGATGCAGTACGCGCACTTGTTGACCTGCGCGACCCGGATCTGCACCAGCTCCAGCAACTCCGGGTCCAGCCCCTCGCGGGCGGCCGCGTCGAGGGCCAGGACGGCCTTGAACACCTTGGGGGCGACGGCGGAGAAGTTCATGCGCTGCGGTACCTGAAACGTTGTCATGACTCAACCGTAGGGCGCCGATCGACCGGGGATAGGGTGCATTTCCGTGGCAGAAGCATGGGTCAATTCCTCGGTCGGATCCCCCTCCGAATCCCCGGTCGAGTCGTCGGCCGACTTCCCGTCCGTCGCACCCGCCGGGCCGCTCGGCACCGACCTGTTCCTGGAGCTCTCCGGCCGCGGCAGTCGACGTGCCCAACTGATGCAGGCGTTGCGCGAGGCCGTCGACTCCGGGCGGCTCGCCCCCGGCACCCGCCTGCCCCCGTACCGCAGCCTCGCCCGTGACCTGGGCATCGCCCGCAACACGGTGGCGGACGCGTACGCCGAACTCGTCGCCGAGGGGCGGCTGTCGGCCCGCCAGGGCTCCGGTACCCGGGTCGCCCACCGGGCCGCACCGCTGCCCACCGGCCGGGACGCCCTCGTTCGCCGGACGGCCGCCCGGCCGGTCGTCCACGACCTGATGCCGTCCTCGCCCGACGCCTCGACGTTTCCGCGCGCCGACTGGCTGGCCTCCGCCCGCCGGGCCGTCTCCGCCGCGCCCAACGACGCCTTCGGTGTCGGCGACCCGCGCGGGCGGCCCGAACTGCGTACCGCACTGGCCGAGTACCTGGCCCGCTCCCGCGGCGTCCGCACCGACCCCGACCGGATCGTGGTCTGCGCCGGCTTCGCCCACGCCTTGCGCCTGCTGGGCGGCATCCTGGACGGGCCCGTCGCGGTCGAGGCGTACGGTCTGGCCTTCCACCGCGGCCTGCTGACGGAGGCGGGCCGCCGCACCCTCCCGATCGGCGTCGACCGGGCCGGGGCCCGCACCGCCGAGCTGGCCGCCACCGACGCACGGGCCGCCTTGCTCACGCCCGCCCACCAGTTCCCCACCGGCGGTCCGCTGCACGCCGAGCGCCGAGCCCTGGCGGTCGACTGGGCCCGCGCGCACGGCGGACTGCTGCTGGAGGACGACTACGACGGCGAGTTCCGCTACGACCGCCAGCCGATCGGCGCCGTCCAGGGCCTCGACCCCGAGCACGTGGTCTACCTCGGCTCCACCAGCAAGAGCCTCTCCCCCGCGCTGCGGCTCGGCTGGATGGTGCTGCCCGCTGCGCTGGTCGAGCCGGTGCTCGCCGCCAAGGGCGCCCGCGAGCTGACCTCCGGGGTGATCGACCAACTCACCCTGGCCGACTTCCTCGCCCACGGTGCCTACGACCGCCACCTGCGCCGGATGCGCCGCCGCTACCGCCACCGCCGCGACCTGATGGTCCGCACTCTGGCCGACCGCACCCCGGACATCCGGGTCAGCGGCATCGCCGCCGGGCTGCACGCCGTCCTCGAACTCCCCGAACACACCGAGCCGTTGGCCCTCGGCACCGCTCGCCGACTCGGCCTGGCCCTGGAGGGGCTGCGTGCCTACCGCCACCCCGACAGCACCATGCCACTCCTCGACGGCCTGGTGATCGGCTACGCCACCCCGCCCGACCACGCCTTCCCTGCCGCTCTGGACGCCCTCTGCCAGGCCCTCACCGCACTCCCCCGCGGATGATCGGCGGGCAGGAAGCGGTGCGGTGTGCCATCGACGAACGATCACGAGGTTTCTCCCTTCCACGAATCGGATGTGGCTGCGCGCAGCAGGGCGGCGATGCCGTTGAAGCCGCGACGCTCGGCGTGCTGGAGCGCCGTCACGCCGTCGGCGTCGGCAAGCTGCGGGTCGGCGCCCGCTGCGAGCAGCAGGCGGACGATCTCGGTGTGCGGACGGCCGCCGTCGCCGAGGATCACGGCCTCCAGCAGGGCCGTCCACCCCAGGCGGTTGACGTGATCGACATCGAGGTCGGTCTCCGCCAACACCGCCTGCACGTAGGCGACATGGCCGCGCTCGGCGGCCGGTATCAGGCTGACGCCGCCGAACCGGTTGGTCAGCCCGACATCCGGCCCGGCGACCAGCAGGGCCCGCATCATGGCGACACTGCCGGTGACGCCGGTGACCAGCCATGGGCTGTCCTCCCGATCGTCCTGCGCATCCGGATCCGCTCCCACCGCGACCAGGAACTCGGCGACGGCCACCTGGTCGGCGAGCGCGGCCGTCAGCAGCGCCGTCCGCCCCTGCGGATCGCGCGCCTCCAGATTCGCGCCGGCGGCCAGGGCGGCCCTGACGGCGGCGAGGTCGCCGGTGTGGGCAGCACCGAGCAGACGCTGGTCGATTGCGGTCGTCATCACGGTCCTCCTGAGGGACGGCAGATACAGCACGGAATGCCTCGACAGACACGGTGTGGGGGCGAAAACCCGGTCCACCTGATATTTGCCCCGTCCCCCACCTCGATTCGTCGGCGAACCGGCCAGTGCTGGCGAGCTTTTCGGCTGACTCCGGCATCATCCGATCGGTCGATGCGCGACCGGAGCGGGAAGAACGCCAGCGGCTCCGCAGGCCGCCGGGAGGAAGCACCGGGCCGGGCCGAGGGTTGGCCGAGCACAGATCAGGAGGGGTCGCCCTACCGGGCGAAAGCTGTGCAGACGCCGTACAACGGCCGCGCAATGTCCCCCGAAGGGTGAATCTCGGCGTGGGAGCAGGCCGTCCAACGCACCGGTGCTCTACAGTTTCCGTGGCAGCCTGGGCGTTTCACCTGGTCAAGGGCCCCACCGACTGACGGTCGGTCAGCGGCCGAGGTAGGGCGGGTGGGACTCGAACCCACGACCAAGGGATTATGAGTCCCCTGCTCTAACCGGCTGAGCTACCGCCCCCCGACTCGACCCGCCGGGGCCGACACGCGGCCCGGCAGCAGTAGACGGCCCCTCAGGGACGCCCCCGGCAGCATAGCCGGTCGGTCACCCCTGGTGCGCGCCGGGGGCGCATCCGGGTCCGCCCGCTCCCGACCCTTCCGCGCCGCCCATTCGTGGCCCCGGTCGCACCCGTCCGGTGGACACTCCGACGAGTAGACAGCAGCGGAGAGGCGGCGGCACCACGCCGCGCGTGACGCATGATCATCGGGTCGGCGGCGGGCGGGAGCGGGCACCCTCGCCCCGCCGAGCACGGCCGGAACCGGGGCCGGCCACGAACGGCACTCGGCAGGCGCGCTCGGGCGCCCCGTGCCATCGGCTGCCACTGAACAGCCGGGTGGGGCGGTGTTCGCGCACGCCCTGGACGGCGACCGCTTCCGCACCATCTACGCTGTCGGCATCCCCGAAACCCGATCGCAACGACGGCGCCTCGCATGGTCGGCTCCGCCATGACACCTCCCGCACGGATCTGGCGTTCGCGAGAGCCACCACGTCAATGACGCCCCGCCAGGCGCCCGGCGGCCCGGTCACGCCCTGCCGTCGCGTTCCACGCGCGGGCGTCCCAGCGTTCCTGGCACCCAGTCGGGCGGCCCGCCGCCGAGGCGGTTGCCGGTGTCGTGCGGCCCCTGGTAGATCTTGCTGCATCCTCCGCCCGGCACCCCCGGGCGGGCCCGTCGAGCGGAAGCGAGTGACGGTGCCGCGCACCTCTCCCCGAACCGGCAGCGGCCCGGCCGCCGCGGCCTGTGCGCTGCTGCTCCTGCTGGGGGCGGCCGCGACCGGCTGCGATTCCGCCGGGCCGGACCGCGACCGTCCGACCGCCCGGCCCGCCCCCGCTGGTCCGCTGGGCAACCGGATCGGGCCGTTGTTCGTGGACGACATCGACGGCATGCGGGCGTGCACAGCCGCCGTGGTGCACAGCCGGAGCCACAACCTGCTGATCACCGCCGCCCACTGCGCGGCCCCGCACGGCATCCCGCTGGACGGCCTGGTATTCGCGCCCGGCTACCGCGACCAGCGCGCCCCGTACGGGAGTTGGCCGGTCAACGCGGTGCTGGTGGACCCGCGCTGGGGGCCGGACGAGAACGAAGGGTACGACGTGGCGTTCCTCACCCTCGACGCGGTGCACGGCCGACAGATCGAGGACGTGATGGGCGCCTACACCCTCGCCACCGGGCTCGGCTTCGGGCTGAACGTCACCGTCACCGGCTACCCCAACAATGCCGTGTCCCCGATTACCTGCGAGGGCCTCACCACCTCGCGCAGCAACACCCAGCAGCGCTTCGACTGCTCCGGATTCACCGACGGCACCAGCGGCAGCCCCTGGGTGACCGAGCAGGGTCAGGTGGTCGGTGTCATAGGGGGTTACCAGCAGGGCGGGAACAGCCCGGAGGTCTCCTACAGCGTCGCGTTCGGCGACCGCCTCGCCGACCTCTACCGGCAGGCCGGCGGCTGATCACCCCCAGGGTCACCGGGCGCGCCCCCGGGGCCCTGGGAAGCGCGGGAAAACACGAAAGCCCCTCGGTATCACCGAAGGGCCTTCGCTCTGTACTGATCACCGTGAAATCCGGTGAAGCTCCCCCAATTGGACTCGAACCAATAACCTGCCGATTAACAGTCGGCTGCTCTGCCAATTGAGCTATGGGGGACCGCGCTCCTCCAATTGGACTCGAACCAATAACCTGCCGATTAACAGTCGGCTGCTCTGCCAATTGAGCTATGGAGGATCGTGCTTCCGCCTCGCCCACCCCGGTCTCCGGATCTCCCCGGGGCCCACGGTGCTCGCTGCGGGACATACATTAGCGCACTCAGGGGGGTGTTCCGCCAATCGCTTTCGGCAGCGGCCTCCCCCACCTCGGCCGCGGGCCGGTCCGGCGTGGCCCGCGCGCGCCGCACGGTGCGGACGGGGATGCTGGTGCACGGTGGCTCCGGCTGGCCCGGACCCGCCACCGGCAGGGCGGTTCACGGCCCGGCCGGACGGGTAGACGCGGCACACAATCGCGCGGCGACGAAGGGTGGAACCAGGGCATGTGGAAGGTGTCGTTGATCGTGGGCATCGGGATCGGGTACGTCCTCGGTACCCGGGCCGGGCGGGAACGGTACGACCAGCTGGCCGGTGCGGCCCGCCAGCTGCGGGAGAACCCGCGGGTGCAGGAAGCGGCCGGGAAGGCCAAGCAGCAGGCGGGCGCGGTGGCCGGGAAGGCCGCCGGGGCGGTGGCCGACAAGGTCGGGGAGAAGCTGCCGAACGCGCTGACCGAACGCGTCCCGTACTTCGCGAAGCACCAGGGCGAGGACGACGGCTGGGGCACCGTCCGCCCCTGAGCATCCTGATCACGTCGTCCTGATCGCAGTGAACGTCTCCGGCCGGCACGGAACGCCTCCGACCAGGCACGGAGGGTCGGCGGTGGGGCTGGTTCCGGTACCGACTGGGCAACACTTGCGGCAGTCGGGCCCGCCCCGGCCGCCGACTGCGGCATGATCTCGGCATGGCCATCGTCGCGGGCATCGACAGCTCCACCACTCGCACCCGGATCGTCGCGTGCGACGCCGACACCGGCGCCGTGCTGCGGCAGGGCCGGGCCCCCCATCCGCTGCCCGAGGGCGATGACGCCCGCTCCACCGAGGTCGATCCGCAGACCTGGCTGCACTCGCTCGGCGACGCCGCCGCCGGGGGCCTGCTGGAGGGCGTCCGGGCGATCGGGGTGTCCGCCCAGCAGCACGGGCTGATCGGCCTGGACGCCGGCGGCGTGCTGGTGCGGCCCGCGCTGCTGTGGAACGACCCCCGCTCGGCGGGCTCGGCGGCCGCGCTGCTGGACGCGCTCGGCGGGGCGGAGCCCTGGGTGGAGGCGATCGGCGCGGTGCCGGGCCCCACGTACACCATCGCCAAGCTGCGCTGGCTGGCCGAATTCGAGCCGGTGTCGGCGCAGCGGATCGCCGAGGTGCTGCTGCCGCACGACTGGCTGGTCTCCCAGTTGCTGGGCGGTGCCCGGCGGCGCACCACGGACCGCGGCGACGCCTCCGGCACCGGCTACTGGTCGCCGATCACCGGCGAGTACCGGCAGGACCTGATCAAACTGGCGTTCGGCCACGAGCTGAAGGTCCCGGACGTGCTCGGCCCGGCCGAGCCCGCCGGGCACACCCCCGAGGGGCTGCTGATCTCGGCCGGCACCGGCGAGAACATGGCGGCCTCGCTGGGCCTCGGGCTGGGCCCGGGCGACGCGGTGGTGTCGCTGGGCGGCAACGGCACGATCTTCGCGGTGCACGACCGGGCGGTGGTCGACCCCTCCGGCCTGGTGTCCTCGTTCGCGGACGCCACCGGCCGGCACCTGCCGATGGTGGCGACGCTGAACGCCGCGCAGGTGCTGCGCTCCACGGCCGCGATGCTCGGCACCGACCTGGAGGGTCTGTCGGAGCTGGCCCTGCAGTCCTCGCCGGGCGCGTACGGGATGGTCTTCCTGCCCTACCTGGACGGCGAGCGCACCCCGAAGCTGCCGCAGGCGGCGGGCACCCTGACCGGGCTGCGGGCCGAGTCGATGGCGCCGCAGCACGTGGCGCGGGCCGCCGTCGAAGGCATGCTGTGCAACCTGGCCGAGGCGCTGGACGTGCTGCGCGGGCACGGCGTCGCGGTGAACCGGGTGTTCCTGCTGGGGACGGCCGGCCGGTTGCCCGCCGTGCAGCAGATAGCCCCGCTGGTGTTCGGGCTGCCCGTGGTGGTGCCGCCGCGCGGCGACCACGCGGCGCGCGGCGCGGCCCGCCAGGCCGCCTGGGCGCTCGCCGGGACGGCCGAGCCCCCGCACTGGGAACTGCCGGACGTCACCCTGCTCAACCCCGATCAGGAGCACGACCTGGCGGTCGGCAACGCGGTGCGCCAGCAGTACGCGGCGGTGCGCGAGCAGTTCCACCCGGAGACCGCCGCGACTTCCTGACGGACCGTCCGCACCAGCCCGTCGGAGCGTCGCTGAGGATGCGTCAGGCCCGATGGGGTGGCAACGTTGGGGGCTCCACGACTGGAGGGACGGTTCGTCATGGCATTGCACAAGGGGCAGGGACACGAGCACGACGACCGTCGGCTGCCGTTCAGTCCGCTGCACGTACTGACCGACCCGCTGGGCGCGATGCAAGTGGCCCCGCCGCTGCACCAGCTGCCCAAGATCCCGATCCCGCCTTCCGTCGCGTACCAGCTGATCCACGACGAACTGATGCTGGACGGCAACGCCAAGCTCAACCTGGCGACCTTCGTCACCACGCAGATGGACGAGTACGCGGACCGGCTGATGGGCGAGTGCCGCGACAAGAACATGATCGACAAGGACGAGTACCCGCAGACCGCGGAACTGGAGCGGCGCTGCGTGGCGATCCTCGCCGATCTGTGGCACGCACCCGATCCCGGTGCGGCGGTGGGCTGCTCCACCACCGGCTCCAGCGAGGCCTGCATGCTCGCCGGAATGGCGCTCAAGCGGCGCTGGATGCGCCGCAACGCCGACCGGTACGCGGCCGGGGCGCGGCCCAACCTGGTGATGGGCGTCAACGTGCAGGTCTGCTGGGAGAAGTTCTGCAACTTCTGGGAGGTCGAGGCGCGGCTGGTCCCGATGGAGGGCGACCGCTTCCACCTGACCGCCGATCAGGCCGTGGCGCACTGCGACGAGAACACCATCGGCGTGGTCGGCATCCTCGGCTCCACCTTCGACGGCTCGTACGAGCCGATCGCCGAGATCTGCGCCGCGCTGGACGGCCTCCAGCAGCGCACCGGGCTCGACATCCCGGTGCACGTGGACGCCGCGTCCGGCGGCATGGTCGCGCCGTTCCTCGACCCGGACCTGAGGTGGGACTTCCGGCTTCCCCGGGTGGCCTCGATCAACACGAGCGGTCACAAGTACGGACTGGTGTACCCCGGGGTCGGCTGGGCGCTGTGGCGGGACGGCGAGGCGCTACCCGAGGAGTTGGTGTTCAAGGTCAACTACCTGGGCGGCGACATGCCGACCTTCGCACTGAACTTCTCCCGGCCGGGCTCGGAGGTGGTCGCCCAGTACTACACCTTCCTGCGGCTCGGGCGCGCCGGGTTCCACGCGGTGCAGCAGGCCTGCCGGGACGTCGCCGAGTACCTGGCCGGGCAGATCGAGAAGCTCGGCCCGTTCCGGCTGATCACCCGGGGCGACCAGCTGCCGGTGTTCGCCTTCACCACGAACGGGGACGCCCCGTTCGACGTCTTCGACGTGTCCCGGCGACTGCGCGAACGCGGCTGGCAGGTCCCCGCGTACACCTTCCCGGAGGGACGGACCGATCTGGCGGTGCTGCGCGTGGTGTGCCGCAACGGGTTCACCCGGGACCTGGCGGACCTGCTGCTCAGCGACCTGCGGCGGCTGCTGCCCGAGCTGGAGCGCCAGCCCGCGCCGCTCAGCGAGCTGGGCATGCCGCAGCGCAGCGGGTTCCACCACTGACGGACCGCCGGGAGTCCGGTCAGTCCAGGTAGCCGCGGAGCTGGTCGGCGGAGGCGTGCTCGCGAAGTTTGCGGAGGGTCTTCGCCTCGATCTGCCGGATCCGCTCCCTGGTCACGCCGAACAGGTGGCCGATCTCCTCCAGGGTGCGGGGGCGGCCGTCGTCGAGGCCGTAGCGGAGCTGGACCACCTGGCGTTCGCGTTCGCCGAGGATGGCCAGCACCGCCTCCAGGTGCTCGCGCAGCAGCAGGAAGGCCGCGCTCTCCGGCGGCGAGGCGGCGTCGGCGTCCTCGATCAGGTCGCCGAGGGCCACGTCGTCCTCCTCGCCGACCGGGGTGTGCAGCGAGACCGGTTCCTGGGCCAGCTTGAGGATCTCCCGGACCCGCTCCGGCGGCAGTTGGAGCACCAGCCCGACCTCGGCGGCGGTCGGCTCCACGCCCCGCTCCTGCAGCAAGGCGCGCTGCACCCGCAGCACCCGGTTGATCAGCTCGACCACGTGCACCGGCACCCGGATGGTGCGGGCCTGGTCGGCGAGGGCGCGGCTCATCGCCTGACGTATCCACCAGGTCGCGTAGGTGGAGAACTTGTAGCCGCGGGCGTAGTCGAACTTCTCCACCGCCCGGATCAGCCCGAGGTTGCCCTCCTGGACCAGGTCGAGCAGGGTCAGGCCGCGGCCGACGTAGCGCTTGGCGACCGAGACCACCAGCCGCAGGTTGGCCTCGATCAGGCGGCGCTTGGCGATCCGGCCGAGCACGACCAGCCGGTCCAGGTCGTCGGTGAGCCGCTCGTCCCCGCCCGGGGTGGTGCGGTCGAGCGCCTCCTCGGCGAACAGTCCGGCCTCGATCTGGCAGGCCAGCTCGACCTCCTCGGCGGCCGTCAGCAGCCGGATCCGGCCGATCTCGCGCAGGTACTGCCGCAGCAGGTCGGCGGCCGGGCCGGCGCCCTCGTCCAGGGCGGCTTCCGGGGGCTCGTCGGCGAGGTCCTCGGCGGTGGGCTCGGTGTCGGGCTCCTGCGCGGCCTCGGTCTCACGGGCGCTTTCGGCCCCGGGGACGGGCTCGGTCTCGGCTCCGGAATTCGTCGGCCCGGGCTGTGGCTCGCTGGTGGGGAGTTGCGGGCCGGCCGGGCCGGGCCGGCGTGGGATCGCGGTGTCCCGGGCGGGGGCGGTCCGGTGCGGGCGGGCGACTGAGAGCTCCACGGGCATCCCTCCAGGGGCCGCGCGCGGCCTGGGGGTGCCGCGCCACACCGGAGGGGATACCCAGCCCGGCGGGCCCGGGCACCTGCGGGCGGCCGCGAGCCGGGCGAACGGCACCCGGCGCACGCACCGATGCCCCCGGGCGGGCGGGGGTGAGAGGGGTCCCGGGTGGTCGGGCGACGGCCAGAAGGTGGCGGTCAGAGGGCGGCGGCGCCGCGGGAACGCAGCTGCTGGCCGTACTGCTGCAGCGCCCACAACTCGCTCTGCACCGGGTGCAGTTCCTCGGCGGTGGCACGGTCGCCCAGCCGCCGCAGGTGGGCGCGCACCTCGTCGACCCGCCGGTCCACGGCCTGCAGGCGGAGCTTGACCAGGAACTCCCCCGCATACACCTCGTCGGCCTTGCGGCGGGAGCGGATCGGCTCCACGGTCAGTTCGGTGACCAGGCCGCGGACCTGGTCGTCCGGGCTGGCCTCGCGAACGGTGGCGGTGAAGTCCGGCAGGCTTGCGCCGTACGCGGCGCCGCCGGCCTGGCCGATGGCGCGCCGGACGGCCCGGTACGGCGGGGTGGGGAACTCGTCCTCGCCGTACTGGTCGAAGGCCGGGCTGACCAGGTCGGGGTGCTGGAGGGCGAGTTTGAGCAGCTCGCGCTCGACGAACTGCGCCGGGTCGCGCGGGTTGAGCCGGAACACCGGGCGCTCCGGACGGGTCGGCTGCTGTCCGGTGGGCTCGGGGCGGTGCAGCGGCCGGCGCTGGCCGTTCTGCTGGTTCTCCCGCTGCCAGCGGGCGAGTTGGGAGATCCGGCGGACCACGAACTGCTCGTCCAGGATGCCGACCATGCCGGCCAGCTGGACGGCGTACTCGTGCTGGATCGAGCGGTCCTTGATCTTGACGATGATGCCGGCGGCCTCTTCGAGCGCGGCGGCGCGGCCCTCCGCGGTGTCCACCCGGTGCCGGGCGACCGCCGAGCGGAGCGCGAACTCGAACAGCGGGACGGGGTTCTCGACCAGGCTGCGGACCGCCTCGTCGCCCTGGGCGAGGCGCAGCTCGCACGGGTCCATTCCGCCCGGGGTGATGGCGATGGAGGTGCGGGCGGCGAACTTCTGGTCGTCCTCGAAGGCGCGCAGGGCGGCCTTCTGCCCGGCGGCATCACCGTCGAAGGTGAAGACCGTCTCACCGCGGTAGGTGGAGGTGTCCATCAGCAGCCGACGGATGATCTTGATGTGGTCCTCGCCGAACGCGGTGCCGCAGGTGGCCACCGCCGTGGTGACGCCCGCCAGGTGACAGGCCATCACATCGGTGTAGCCCTCGACCACCACCGCCCGGCCGGACTTGGCGATCTCCTTGCGGGCCAGGTCGATGCCGTACAGGACGTTCGACTTCTTGTAGATCGGCGTCTCGGGGGTGTTCAGGTACTTCGGACCGTTGTCGTCCTCGCGCAGCCGGCGGGCGCCGAAGCCGACCACGTCGCCCGAGCTGTCCCTGATCGGCCAGACCAGGCGGCCCCGGAAGCGGTCGATCAGGCCGCCGCGCTGCCCCTGCGAGGCCAGGCCGCCGACCGAGATCTCCTTGTCGGTGAAGCCGCGGCCGCGCAGGAACCGCACCAGGTGCTCCCAGCCGACCGGGGCGTAGCCCACCCCGAAGTGCTTGGCGGCGGCCTCGTCGAAGCCGCGCTCGGCGAGGAAACGACGGCCGATCTCCGCCTCGGGGGTGGCCAGCTGCTCCTGGAACCAGGCGGCGGCGACCTTGTGCGCCTCGATCAGCCTGGTCCGCTCGCCCTGCTGGTGTCGGGGGCTGTAGCCACCCTCCTCGTAGCGCAGGGTGATGCCCGCCTGGGCGGCCATCCGCTCGACCGCCTCCGCGAACGAGCAGTGCTCGATCTTCATCAGGAAGGTGATCGTGTCGCCGGACTCACCGCAGCCGAAGCAGTGGAAGACACCCTTGCCCGGGTGCACGTAGAACGACGCGGACTTCTCGTCGTGGAACGGGCACACGCCCTTCAGCTGGGCGCCGCCGCCGTTGGCCAACTGCACGTAGTCGCCGACCACGGCGTCGATCGGCAGGGCGGCACGCACCGCCTGCACATCCTCGTCCCTGATCCTCCCGGCCACTGGGAAAGTCTACGGGAGCGCTCGGACGAACCGGCCGCCCGAAGCGGTCGTCCGAAGCGCTCGTTCGGGGCCGGGCTCAGCCGGTCAGCTTGGCGTGCAGGGCCAAGGCGGACGCGTCGGTCAGGGTGGCGATCTGGTCGATCACGGTGCGCAGCGCGGCGCGGTCGTCCTCGGCCTCCGTGTACTGGGCGGCGAACACCGGGTCCAGCCCGTCCGGGGCGGTGCGCAGCAGGGCGTCGGCGAGTTCGGCGATCACCACGCGCTGGCGGGAGCGCAGCTGGGCCTGCTCGTCGCGCTGCATCACGTACCGGACGGCGACCGCCTTGAGTACCGCGCACTCCAACCGGATCTCGCGCGGGACGACCAGCTCGGCGGCGTACCGGGTGAGCGGGCCGGGGCCGTAGCGGGCCCGGGTGGCCTGCTCGGCGGCCAGGCAGAACCGGCCGATCAGCTGGCTGGTGAGGTCCTTGAGGCCGGCCCGGGCGCGGGCGGTGCCGTCGTACGAGGTGGGCCACCAGTCCTCGGACTGCAGGCGGTCGAGGGCCGCGCCGAACTCCTCCGGCCCGGTCTGCGGAGCGAACCGCTCGGCGGCCTTGAACAGCTCGGCCCGCTCCTGCGGGGCGCGCAGTGCCGCCGGGTCGATGTGGCCGGCCTGCAGGCCGTCCTCCACGTCGTGGGTGGAGTACGCGACGTCGTCGGACCAGTCCATCACGGTGGCCTCGAAGCACCGGCGGCCGTCCGGCGCGCCGGTGCGCATCCAGCGGAAGACCGGCAGGTCGTCGCCGTACACGCCGTACTTGGTGGAGGCGCGGTCTGTGGGGTGGCCGCCGCGCGCCCACGGGTACTTGGTGGCGGCGTCCAGCGCGGCCCGGGTCAGGTTGAGGCCGACGCTGCGCCCGGGCCACGGGGAGAGCCGGACCTCGGGCTCGTCGAGCGGGGCGAAGCGCTTGGGCTCCAGCCTGGTCAGGATGCGCAGCGACTGGGCGTTGCCCTCGAACCCCCCGCAGGCCGCGGCGGCCTGGTCGAGCGCCTCCTCGCCGGTGTGGCCGAACGGCGGGTGGCCGATGTCGTGGGCCAGGCAGGCGGTCTCCACCAGATCCGGATCGCAGCCGAGCGCCGCGCCCAGCTCCCGGCCGACCTGCGCGCACTCCAGCGAGTGGGTGAGCCGGGTACGCGGGAAGTCGCTGCGCATCGGCGCGACCACCTGGGTCGTCCCGGCCAGGCGGCGCAGCGCGGCCGAGTGCAGCACCCGGGCGCGGTCACGCTGGAAGGCTGTGCGGCCGGGCCGCTTGTCGGGCTCGGGCACCCAGCGGGCCTCGGACTGCGGATCGTACGGAGTGGTGGTCTTCATATGTCAGTCACCGTACGCCGGGTGACGGACATTCGGACCGGCGCCGCGCGAACACCGGGCGCCGC
This sequence comes from Kitasatospora sp. NPDC059673, assembly GCF_042734215.1. NCBI lineage: Bacteria > Bacillati > Actinomycetota > Actinomycetes > Kitasatosporales > Streptomycetaceae > Kitasatospora > Kitasatospora sp. NPDC059673. The sequence continues at coordinate 40,657 of NZ_JBHWEN010000011.1, forward strand.
CAAGGCAAATTGCAGAGACTTCTCTGCAAAGGGGTCTATGCAGAGAAGTCTCTGCACTCTAGTGTTGCCGTCATGAACGAGCACCGCCCCGAAAAACACCCCGCCACCCCCGCGCCGAAGGACGAGCCCCCGCGACGCCGACTCGACGCCAACAGCCTGCGCGGACTGGCCCATCCGCTGCGGATGCAGTTGCTGGACGAGCTCCGGTTGCACGGCCCCTCGACGTCCGCGCGGCTCGCCGAGCGCACCGGCGAGTCCACCGGCACCATCAGCTGGCACCTGCGGCACCTCGCGGAACACGGGTTCATCGAGGAGGAGACCGGCCGCGGCACCAAGCGGGAGCGCTGGTGGCGCGCCGTGCGCGGCGCGATCACGCTGACTGCCACCGACTTCGAGCAGGACCCCGGCGCCAAGGCGGCGGTCTCCGTCTACCAGGCGGAGAACCTGCGCCGTCAGTACCAGCGGGTCGCGGACTCGCTGGCCGCCGAGTGGGAGGGCGACTGGCGCAACGCGGGCCTCGTGAGCGACTGGAGCAATCTCCGCCTGACGCCCGCCCAGCTTCAGGCCCTCGGCGACGAACTGGCCGCCGTCGTCGCCCGTCACACCCCCGACCGGGACGCCGCCCTCGACCCCGAGGCGCGACCGGCCATCGTCCAGATCCAGGTACTGCCCCGAAAGGAACCCGACCGGCCATGACCTCGACCGCCTCCACCGAGTCCCACCCAGCCGAGCCGGTCGCGGAGCCGGTCGCTGCCGGGTCCTGTCGCCCGGGGTCCGCCTTAGCCGACCCGACCGACCGCCGCCGCGTCGGGCTGCTGCGGCGCCACCGCGACTTCCGGCTGCTGTGGATCGGCGAGACCGCCAACAAGTACGGCTCCGCCGTCACCGGCCTGGCCCTGCCGCTGATCGCGGTCAGCACCCTGCACGCCAGCACCTTCCAGGTCGGCCTGCTCGGCGCGGCGGGCTGGCTGCCCTGGTTGCTGATCGGCCTGCCCGCCGGGGTGTGGGTGGACCGGCTGCGCGCCCGCCCGATCATGCTCACCGCGACCGCCGTCTCGCTGGTCCTGTACGCCACCGTCCCGCTGGCCGCCGTCGCCGGGGCGCTCACCCTGTGGCACCTGCTGGCCGTGGCGCTGCTCGCCGGGGCCGCCGGGGTGTTCTTCCAAACCGCGTACACCGCGTACCTGCCGCAGCTGCTCGACCCTGCGGACCAGCCCGAGGGCAACGCCAAACTGCACGGCAGCGCCTCCGCGGCGGGCATCGCCGGACTCGGCAGCGGCGGCCTGATCGCCCAGCTCGCCGGACCGGTCAACGGACTGCTCGCCAACACCGCGACGTTCCTGCTCTCGCTCTGGTGCACCGCCCGGATCGGCCACCGCGAGACCGGTCGCGCCGACCGGCCGCGCCGGGCGCTGCGCAAGGAGATCGGCGAAGGACTGCGGCTCCTCGGCTCCGACGTCTGGTTCCGTACCTTCGCCCTGTTCGGCGCCACCTCCAACCTGGTGCTGACGGGCTACCAGTCCCTGCTGGTGGTCTTCCTGATCCGCGAGGTCGGCATCGCCGAGGGCACCGTCGGCCTGCTGGTCGGTCTGGCCTCCACCGGCGGCATCGTCGGTGCGGCCTTCGCCCGCCGGGTCGCCGCCCGGCTCGGCACCTCCCGCGCCATGCTGATACTCGAACTCGTCCTGCCCGCCCTGACCGTCCTCATCCCGCTCACCGGTCGGGGCCTCGGACTGGGCTGGTACCTGATCGGCGGCTTCGGCGCCTCCGCAGGCGTCGTCGCGGGCAACGTCATCAAGTCGACCTTCCAGCAGCGCTACTGCCCGCCGGAACTGCTCGGTCGGCTCTCCGCCAGCAGCGCGGTGCTCAACTTCGGCTCCATCCCGCTCGGCGCCGTACTGGCCGGCTTCCTCGGCACCCAGCTGGGCGTGCGCCCCGCGATGTGGCTGATGACCATCGGCGTACCGCTGGCAGCGCTGATCCTCTGGTGCTCCCCGATGCGCCGCGTCCGCGAACTGCCCACCGAGCGCCGACCGCTGGACACCGCCGACCGGCCCGCAACACCCGCCTGCGCGGGCTGACCTTCCCTCACCTCCCCGCATCTCCTCGCAGCGACCTGACGGATCGACGGTGGCAGCTGGTCAGTTCTTTGCCCGACCGGAAGCGGTCGGTTGACGGGGGATACGCGCGCGGCGGGTGGTCGGCGCGGGTGCCGTGGGCGCGACCGGCGCGACCTCGGGACGGGGGCTGCCGGTCTCCCCCGGAAGCTGCCCCCGCTGGATGGGCACCGCCGGCACGGCAGGCCCGGCGGGCGTGGCGGGCGTGGCGGGCCCGGCGGGCGTGGCGGGCAGCGCCTGCGGGTTCCGCCCGCTGCACCGCCGGGCGGCTTCCCCTTCGGCCCCGTCCTCCTGCTGGCGCAGCATCATCGCCTCACCGTGTGCCAACGGCACCCCCGCCTCCTCGGCCCGCCGGTACCACTCCAGGGCGCGCTCGGTCTGACGGCGATCGGCCAGCATGCGGGCGGCCGCCAGCAGGGCGTCCCGGTCGCCTACGTCGGCGGCCCTCGCGTACCAGTCGAGTGCCTCCTCGATCCGGCCCCGGTACTCCAGCATCTCGGCCGCTTCCGAGACGGCCTGCCGGTCTCCGGCGTCGGCGAACCTCTGCACCCACTCGATGGCCGCGTCCGTATTCACGGAGCCGGACAGCATCCGGGACGCCTCACGCAACCTGGCCTGTACGGATCGCTCCGCCAAGCTCTGCAGCAGGTTCGCTTCGAAGTACCGGCCGCCGTCCTTCAACAGTTCCACCGCATCGAGCAACCGCGCGGCGCTCGCCTCGGCGTCTTCGGCCGGAGCGGGGAGCGGGTGGGTGCGGGGGTGGGAACGAGGCCGGTCGGAGGCCGTGGCCGACCGTCGGTCGAGCTGCTCCACCACGCGGACCGCCTCGGGCAGTACCCGCCTGTCGCCCGCCCTGGCGGCGGCGCGGTACCAGCTGACGGACCCCTGCCACCGGCCGAGTTCACCCAGCAGTCGGCCGAGTTCACGCATCGCGTAGGTGTCGCCCCGCTTGGCGGCGAGCTCGTACCAGTGCACCGCCCGGTCCCGGTCGCCGTTCCGTTCCAGCATGTCGGCCGCCTGGAACAGTGCCGCCTCGCTACCTGCCTCGGCAGACTGGCGGTACCAGTTCAGCGCCCCGGCCAGGTCACCCTCCCGCTCGCACTGTTCGCCGCGCTCGCGCAGCGCCTGATGGTCGCCGATGTTCGCGTACCAGGGCAGAACGCTGTACTGACCGTGTCCGGCGAACAGCGCTGCGGTCTCGTGCCGGGCCGTCTCGTCGCCGTCGGACGCGGCCCGTTCGTAGCAGGCGGCCGCCTCGTTGATCCGGCCCGCCGTCTCCCATACGTCTGCTGCCTCGTGCACCGTGGTGACCCCCTGTTCCCACGCGCGTTCCCACCAGGCGATCGCCTGGTCCGTTCTCCCGGTCGCCGCAAAGATTCCGGCGCGGGCTGCGGGTGCCTCGGGATGGCCGTCGGCCGCCGACCGGGCGTCCGGTGCCGCCTTCCGCCCGGATTGGCCCGGCCTCATCGCGCCCGAACTGTGCTGGGCCCGGTCGGCGTCCCGCAGGGCGGCCCAGTAGCGGGCCTGCCGTACCGGGCGGCCGGCGGCACGGGCCAACTCCCCTGCCACGATGGTCAGCCGGTCGATCTCGCGGGGCACGGAACGCCCGGACAGCCACCCGTTGAGGGTGGACGGGCCGATCCCGCCCAGCCGGGCCAGGTGTTTCTGAGTGATCGTCCGACCTCCGGCCCGGCGGGCCGCCTCCCAGAGCAGGAGCAGTTCGCGCAGCACCGCGGAGTGGGCGGCACGTCCCCTCACCCGCACGTCAACTGCCATGCCAGCTCCCCGGCCGGACTCGGAGCGGATCTTCGAATCCGTCCCTCTGCGTGCAGGGTACGCATTCCGACACCCCGTCGTACCGAGTTCTTCGGGAATCACCTGCGGGATCGGCGATCCTGCCCCCACTCAGGCCTGTGACCTGCTATGGGACCTTCGGGCCGCCTCACGATTCGGTGAGCAGTGGGCGCGTGCACGAAACGCGCGCCCGGTCGGTCCGCCGAGCAACTGGTCAGTGCCGCTGCTGCAGAGACGTCAGGACGGCATCAGCCATGCCCTGTTGGCCCTGCGCGTTCGGATGGATCGGGGCCAGACCGCCCGCCGCACCTAGGGGTTCGATCCAGCGGGTGCCCTCCGCCTCGCACATGTCGTGGCCGGTGGACGAGGCATAGGTGTCGACGAAGGTCACTCCGGCCGCCTCGGCCCGTTGGCGGAGCATGGCATTCAGCTGCTGCTCCTGCTCGGTGACGAATCCGATGTCGGCGGCCGCGATCCCGTCCCCCAGGGTCTTGGCGCACCGGGCCGGGTCCTGCGGCAGCAGCGCCGGATAGCCGATCAGGAGGACCTTGGCCTGCGGCGCCCGCCGCTTGACCTCGCCGAGGGCGGTCGTGAGCCGCTCGCCGGTGTCCTGTACCTTCCGCTGGACCTCGCCGCGCCCGCCGCCGGTGGTGTAGTAGCTGCGGCAGGGGGCGTCGCTACCGCCGCCGATCAGGCTGTGCCGGACGTTCTCCAGTGCGCAGCGGCCCAGGACGTCGAGGAATCCGGCATCGTTCCCGCCCACGCCGAGCGTGACCAGGCGGGTCGTCGGGCCGAGAGCGTCCAGCTGTGGCGGGTTGACCCCGTTGTCGGTCTTCTGGGCGGCCGTCAGGTCTCCGGTCCGTGCGCCGCTGCAGCTGACGTCCGTGAAGTCCGGCAGGCCGAGCTGCCGGGCCACCAGGGAGGGGTAGTTGACGCCGGACCGGCCGCAGCCCAGCGGCGAGCCGCCCTGCGGGGGGATTCGCAGGCCGGAGGTGTAGGAATCCCCGAGTGCCACGTACGGCCCGGTGATGGGCTCGGCGGAAGGGCTGGGGGACGCTGCCCGGCCGAGGCCGGGTTTTGGGGAGGTCTCGGCGGCACTGCACGCTGCGGTGCTGATCAGCACCGCCGTGGTGGCGGCCAGTAGGCGGCGGCGCACCTACTCCGCGCCGCGCTCGTGCTCGGCGAGGAACTCCTCGAAGCGGCGGCCGAGCTCGTCGGCCGAGGGCAGGTCGGTGGTCTCGGCCAGCAGGCTCTCGCGATCGACCGCGCCGGAGACCGCGTCGTACTGGCTCTCCATGCCCTGGATCGCGGAGCGCAGCTCGCCGTCGCCCTGGGAGAGTTGGTCCTCGATCTCGGCGTAGACCTCGTTGACCCGCGCGCGCAGTTCACTGCCGGGCATGACCAGGCCGGTCGCGGACTGCACGGCCTCCAGGATCACCACTGCGGCGGCCGGGTAGGCGGAGCGGGCGATGTAGTGGGGGACGTGCGCGGCGAACCCGAGCACGTCGTGGCCGGACTCGGCGAGCCGGTACTCGACCAACGCCTGTGCGCTGCCCGGGACCTGCGCCTGGTCGAACCACTTGGGGTGGCCGGCCGCCAGGTCGACGCGGTTGCCGTGCGGGGTGAGGCTGACCGGCCGGGTGTGCGGCACACCCATCGGGATGCCGTGGAAGGAGACAGCCAGGCGGATCTCGAACCGCTCCACCAAATCCCGTACGGCGGCGGCGAACAGTTCCCACTCGGTGTCCGGCTCCGGGCCGGTGAGCACCAGGAACGGCGCGCCGACGGAGTCGCGCACCAACTGGAGGAGAATCTCCGGCGGGTCGTAGTCCGTCCAGCTCTCCTGGTCGAAGGTCATTGCGGGGCGACGGGCCCGGTAGTCGACCAGCCGGTCGTGGTCGAACCTGGCGACCACCTGCGGCGAACCATGTTCCAGCAGGTGCGCCACCACCTGGCCTCCGGCCTCGCCGGCGTCCATGAAGCCCTCGAAGTGGTACAGCAGCACCAGGCCGGTACCGGCCTCCGCGGCGGCGCGGGCCGCCGCCAGGGCGGTCACGCCCTGCGGTTCCAGCTCGTACAGCTCCTTGGGATCACGCACAGCGCACCCAGCCCCGTTCCGTCTCGTCGTCTCGGAATGTTTTCGGATCTGATCTGTCCAGCGTGCGACGGCCCGCCGGAATTCCCGTCCACGCGCGAGTCTTCACCCCGTCTCGGGAATCCTCTCACCTCCCGGCAAAGCCGCTGGTCATGGACGTGGCGAGCGGGCCGAGCGGTAATATGACGGGGCGTCTCGGCGTGCCGAAAGGACCCGCGCGCCCTCGTTGGCGCGCCGCGAAGTGACGCACCGCCTTCTGGCGGGTATCGTCCTCTCGCTGCCTCGCATCGTCGCGTCGTCGCGCCACGCCGTCTGTCACGTCGTGGGCCACGCCCCGGTCCGTTGCGCTGCCAGCCATCCATTGCGCACCTTGCCTTCACCTGGCCGCCTGCTTCGCTTCGTGATCTCGTTTCTCTCTCGGCCATCTCGCGGACGCACACTGTCCCGTCGCTCATCCCGCCGGATCGGTCCGTCGACCCGTGTCCGTACCGGCACCGCGCTGCCCGCCTCCGGGCTGCCGACCCGCCGCACGCCCGAGCCTCTGGCGTAGCGCACCCGGGCGGCCGCTGTCCGGGGCCGGGGCGAACGACCACTGCCCACGCGCCGCGAACCCGGCACGCGGGCCCCGACGACAGCCGAAGGACCGAAGGATCCGTGCCCGTACCCGTCACCCTCTACGGCCGCACCGTGCGGCTGGAGCCCCTCGCCGAGCACCACGCCGCGGCCCTGGCCGAGGCCGGCGCTGAGGACCGTACGACCTACGCCTTCACCCCTGTCCCGCACGGCTTGGAAGCCGCCCGGGAGTACATCGCGCGCGCCCTCGCCGACCAGGCGGCGGGCCGGTCGATGCCGTACGCCACCGTGAGTACGGCCGACAATCGGGTCGTGGGCTCGACCCGATTCCTGGAACTGGACTACTGGCAGGGGCCGCTGATCTGGCCGCCCGTACCCGGAATCCCGTACGGCGATCCGCTGGAGGCGGTGCCGGACGCCGCGGAGATCGGGAACACCTGGCTGTCCCCGCGGGCGCAGGGCACCGGCATCAATACGGAGGCGAAGCTGCTGATGCTGCGGCATGCCTTCGAGGTCTGGGGCGTGCAGCGGATCTCGCTGCGTGCCGATGCCCGCAACGCCCGCTCCCGGATCGCCATCGAGCGGCTGGGGGCCACCTCCGAGGGGATCCGCCGGGCGCACTCGCGCGGTCTGGACGGCGTGGTCAGGTCGACCGCGTTCTACTCGATCCTGGACGAGGAGTGGCCGGCCGTCCGCGACATCATCGAGCTGCGGATTGCCGCGGCGACCTCGCCCAGTGCGCCGGATCCGGCGCCGCTCAACCAGGAGTGCCTTAGACACGGCGGCCCCCTGGCCGGCGAGCCTGTGAGCTCGCTGCTCCCGGCCGCCTGAGACGGCCTTCCGGCTCCCGCTCCGGCGGGAGCCGGCCCGTCCCGGGGTGGGGGTACGGCGGGGTCGGCCCCCGTACACCCACCCCGCACGGTTTTCTGCCGCGATGGGGGCTTCGACGCTCTGTCCAGTTGTCAAGGAGCGTGGGCCTCACGTGCGTTGGCTCCACCTCCGCTCCTGGGTGTGATCCTTCCGACACTTCACCAGGCCTGACCCGCCCGTCGTCTCAGCCCTCGCTCAAGCCGCCCTCGGTGTCGGACTCCGAGCCGGCCGCCTCGGCGGCGGCGGCCAACTGCTGGAGTGCGGCAAGGTGGGCGGCCAGCACGGCCCGGCCCTGCCGGGTCGCGGAGAGCCAGGTGCGCGGTCGCTTGCCCACGTAGCCCTTGCGGGCCCGCAGATAGCCGGTCGATTCCAGGCTCGCCGCGGTTTTGCTGAGCACCGAGTCCGAGACCTGGCAGTAGTCGCGGACCACGGAGAACTCCGCCTCCTGGCACCCGCTGAGGAAGGCCAGGACGGTGAGCTTGGTCGGCTGATGGAGGGCTGGGTCGAGCCCGTTCACTGCGCGCTGCTCATGCTCTGCTCCTTGACGTGACGGTTGATCAGAGCGATGCCGGCCCACAGTGTCAGCCCGCCGCCCGCACCGGCGGCCGCCCCGGTCCAGCCCGAGTCTCCGGTGGCCAGCCAGCCGACGAGGCCGGACAGTGCCGCCGCCACGACGACCGCGCCGAGCGCCCGAAGGGCGTGCGGCGGGAGCCCGCGTTCGACGAGCCCAGCGACGCCACGAGCACGGGTGGCCGCCCGCACTATCGCGGCCTGCACCAGCACCAGCCCGAGCGGGCACAGCAGTATCAGCCACTGCGCCTGCTGCTCGAAGGACCTCCCCAACGCCGCCCCGTAGGCAGCGAACGAGAGCCCCACGCCTGGCCCGTACCACCAGGGCAGCGGCAGCGGCCGTCGCGCGGCAGCCTCGGCCCGCCCGGCAAGGACGAGGGCCTCGGCAGGCGTGAGGGTGTCTCCGGGCGGCAGCCCTTCGAGCTCTCCGTGTGTGAACTGCTTGTCCTCGGTCATCGAACCCCCGGGCAGCGTGACATCGGATCCGGCCTGCTGCCGGATCAAGTACTGCCACCCTGGCACATACTTTCCGTGATGGAAAGTAATTTACCGGCGGGTCGTCAGCAACCGTGTCAGCAGCGCGAGTCGATCTCCTGGAAGGAGGCGTAGTGGTCGGCCGTCCAGTACTGCTCACCGGCGCTTCCGGTCACCACCCGCCGGGTTCCGCGGTCGTCCGAACCCGGGGTGACCACGGTGAACTCGTGGTAGTAGCCGTTGTTCTGGCGCGGCAGGCGGCTCTCCCGGTTCTCGAAGACGATGCCGTCCGAGCGGTACGGGTAGGGTCCGCCCTTGGCGATCAGCCCGAGGGTGTCGGTGGCCTGCGAGGGCAGCTTGCTGCGGCAGACGTCGGCCAGCGCGGTACTTGTGGGCACCCAGGTGGGCAGGTCGGCAGGTGACTTCGCCGGGGCGGACGGCTTGGGGGCGCTCGTGGTGCCGTTCCGGGAGGCCGTGGCGGCGGGCGCGGACGGCGACTTGGCGGCGCCCGGGCTGCCCGGGTCTCCCCCGCCGTTCAGCAGGGCGGTCACTGCGGCAACGAGGCCGGCGACGATCAGGACGGCGAGGCTGATCAGGCGATTGCGGCTGGTCATGGCCTCCAGCTTGCCGTACCGGCTCACTCGGACGGCGCAAGCGCGTACGTGCCGGGCGAGGTTCGCGTCCGCAGCGGTGGGCCGCAGAACGCCGGAGTCGGCCTGCTCGGCGCGTGCGGTCGATCGAACCGGGAAAACGCCGCCGGGGCGGGAACGGACGCCATTGTCCGTTCCCGCCCCGGCTGCTCCGTACGGCGGCTCTCCTGCGCCGAGCTCCGCCGTACGCCCCTCTTTCTACGGAGGGGTGCGGTCAGTGATCCGCGCTGCTTCGTGTCAGCGCGAGTCGCTTCCCGCCGTCTCAATGGCGGCGCGGCCTGCCTCCAGGCGCGCCACCGGGATCCGGAAGGGGGAGCAGGACACGTAGTCCAGCCCCACCTCGTGGAAGAAGTGGACCGAGTCGGGGTCGCCGCCGTGCTCGCCGCAGACGCCGAGCTTGAGGTCGGGACGGGTGGCCCGGCCGGCCTGCGCGGCGCTCCGGACCAGCGAGCCGACGCCGTCGCGGTCGATGGTCTCGAACGGGCTGACTCCGAAGATGCCCTTCTCCAGGTAGGCGGTGAAGAAGGAGGCCTCGACGTCGTCGCGGGAGAAGCCCCACACGGTCTGGGTCAGGTCGTTGGTGCCGAAGGAGAAGAAGTCGGCGGCCTCGGCGATCTGCCCGGCCGTCACGGCGGCGCGCGGCAGCTCGATCATGGTGCCGAGCTTGATGTCGAGGTTGACGCCGGTGGAGGCGGCGACCTCGGCGAGCACCCGCTCGCACTCGTCGCGAACCAGCTCCAGCTCCTGGACGGTGCCGACCAGCGGGATCATCACCTCGGGGCGCGGGTCGCCGCCGGCCAGCTTGCGCTCGGCCGCAGCCTCGGCGATCGCCCGGACCTGCATCCCGAACAGGCCGGGGATGACCAGGCCGAGACGGACGCCGCGCAGGCCCAGCATCGGGTTGGCCTCGTGCAGGCGGTGGACGGCCTGGAGCAGACGCAGGTCGTTCTCGTTCGGGTCCTTGCGGGCCTCGGCGAGGGCGACGCGTACCGACAGCTCGGTGAAGTCGGGCAGGAACTCGTGCAGCGGCGGGTCGAGCAGGCGGACCGTCACCGGAAGCCCGTCCATCGACTGGAAGAGCTCCAGGAAGTCGCCCTTCTGCAGCGGCAGCAGGCTGGACAGCGCGGCCTCGCGGTCCTTGTCGTTGTCCGCCAGGATCAGGCGCTCGACCTCCTTGCGGCGCTCCTCGCCGAGGAACATGTGCTCGGTGCGGCACAGGCCGATGCCCTGGGCACCGTACCGGCGGGCGCGGTTCGCGTCCTCGGCGTTGTCGGCGTTGGCGCGGACCGCGAGGCGACGGCGGCCGTCGGCGTGCGACATCAGCCGGTGCACGGCCTGGACCAGCCCGCCCTGAACGTCGGCGCCGGCGTGCAGGGTGCCCTCGAAGTACTCGACCACCGGGGACGGCAGCACCGGGACCTCGCCCAGGTACACCTTGCCGTTGGCACCGTCGATGGACACCAGGTCGCCCTCCTGGACGACCTGGCCGTCGGAGGTGGTGAACTTGCGGTTCTTGGTGTCGACCTCCAGCTCCTCGGCGCCGCAGACACAGGTCTTGCCCATGCCGCGGGCGACCACGGCCGCGTGCGAGGTCTTGCCGCCGCGCGAGGTGAGGATGCCCTCGGCGGCGATCATGCCTTCCAGGTCGTCCGGGTTGGTCTCGCGGCGGACCAGGATGACCTTCTCGCCGGAACGCGACCACTTCACCGCGGTGTACGAGTCGAAGACCACCTTGCCGACCGCGGCGCCGGGCGAGGCCGCGATGCCGTAGGCGACCGGCCGGGTCTCGGCGGTGGGGGCGAAGCGCGGGAACATCAGCTGGGCGAGCTGGCCGCCGGTGACCCGGTGCAGCGCCTCGTCCAGGTCGATCAGGCCCTGGTCGACCAGCTGGACGGCGATCCGGAACGCGGCGGCGGCGGTGCGCTTGCCGACGCGGGTCTGCAGCATCCAGAGCTTGCCGCGTTCGATGGTGAACTCGATGTCGCACAGGTCCCGGTAGTGGTTCTCCAGGGTCTGCATGATGGACATCAGCTCGTCGTACGACTTCTTGTCGAGCTGTTCGAGGTCGGCCAGCTGGAGGGTGTTGCGGATGCCCGCCACCACGTCCTCGCCCTGGGCGTTCTGCAGGTAGTCGCCGTAGACGCCCTGGGTACCGGTGGAGGGGTCGCGGGTGAAGGCGACACCGGTGCCGGAGTCCTCGCCGAGGTTGCCGAAGACCATGGTGCAGACGTTGACGGCGGTGCCCAGGTCGTTCGGAATGCGCTCCTGGCGGCGGTACAGGCGGGCCCGGTCGCCGTTCCAGGAGTGGAAGACCGCGTGGATCGCCAGGTCCAGCTGCTCGCGCGGCTCCTGCGGGAACTCGCGGCCGGTCTCCCGGAGGACGATCGCCTTGAAGGTCTCGACCAGGGTCTTGAGATCCTCGGCGGTGAGGTCCAGGTCGTTGACGGTGCCCTTGGCGTGCTTGGCCTCGTCCAGCGCCTCTTCGAACAGCTCGCCGTCGACGCCCAGCACGGTCTTGCCGAACATCTGGACCAGGCGGCGGTAGGAGTCCCAGGCGAAGCGCTCGTTGCCGGACTGGGCGGCGAGCCCGGTCACCGAGGCATCGGAGAGGCCGATGTTCAGGACGGTGTCCATCATGCCGGGCATGGAGAACTTGGCTCCGGACCGCACCGAGACCAGCAGCGGGTTGTCCGCCTGGCCGAGCTGCTTGCCCATCTGGCCCTCGAGGGCGACCAGGTGGCCGGTGATCTCCTCGTTCAGCGAGGCCGGCTCGCTGCCGGTCTCGAGGAACACCTTGCAGGCGTCAGTGGTGATGGTGAACCCCGGAGGGACGGGGAGGCCCAGGTTGGTCATCTCGGCGAGGTTCGCACCCTTCCCGCCGAGAAGATCCTTGAGGTCCTTGTTTCCTTCGGTGAAGGAGTAAACAAACTTCTGCTGCGCCGCCACGGGTCGTTCTCCTCGCACACGGTTGCCCTGACGCCGGAGAACATACCCATTTCGAAGGCTGCTTAGGGGAGCGAATAGGTCGTACGAGCTGCGAAGCAGGCCGTTGACCAGCAGATCGAATGCCTGAATGGACGTTTGCCTGCGTTGCTGAAATCGTCCGGGTGACGTTAGTGAGCCTTCAAGAAGTGAAGGCATCACCACGCGAAGCTCATACCAACCGGACATACAGTGACGGCATCGATCCCATCGCGTTTCCCCGGCTTGATTTCCTGCAACCAGCCGCAGCCATCCACCCGGAGCCCGTTCGGGAAGCGATCCGGACTTGTACACCTTGGCGAAGTCCGCTGACTGGTCGTCACCCGCCACGATATGTGGCCAGCGTCACGGGCGCATCTCAGCTGTCGAGCCCAGGCTCTCTACGCCAGGCGTCGCTTTCCGTCGAGCATTCGATCACTCCGCGTCGCCGAATTTCGCCTTTGAGGAGCCCTACTGTCCATCTTGGACAACTCGGCTGGGCCAGTTCGGCCAGCCGATAGAGGTGACCATTTCTGCCGAACAGTACAGATCATCCGCCAGAGGTATCCGATTCGGCATCTTCGCCGAGTCGGGCGCACTCGTACGGATCGTCCAACCACCCCTCGGGCAGGACCACCCGGTTGTTGCCGCTGGTTCGACCGCGCGGACCATCGGCGCCGATCGGCCAGCTCTGTTCCTGGTCGACCAGAGCCAGGGTTTCGGCGAGTTCGGTGAGCGAGCTGGAATTGGCGAGCTTCACCCGCAGCTCGGAGCCGACCGAGAAACCCTTGGTGTACCAGGCAACGTGCTTGCGGAAGTCGATGACGCCGCGGGCCTCGTCCCCGAGCCACTCCCCCAGCAGCTGGGCGTGCCGAACCATGGCACGGGCCACGTACGCGAAGGTGGGTCGGGCGTAATCGACGTCGCCCTCGAAGATCGAGACCAGGTCCTTGAACAGCCACGGCCGACCGAGGCAGCCACGGCCGACCACCACGCCGTCGCAGCCGGTCTCGCGCATCATCCGCACGGCGTCGTCGGCGGACCAGATGTCGCCGTTGCCGAGCACCGGGATGTCGGTCGGTACGGACTCGCGCAGCCGGGCGATGGCCGACCAGTCGGCGGTGCCGCCGTAGTGCTGGGCGGCGGTGCGGCCGTGCAGGGCGATCGCGGCCACGCCCTCCTCGGCACCGATCCGGCCGGCGTCGAGATAGGTGAGGTGGTCGTCATCGATGCCCTTGCGCATCTTCATGGTGACCGGGAGGTCGCCCGCGTTGCCGACCGCCTGACGCAGGATGTCCCGCAGCAGGTTGCGCTTGTACGGCAGCGCGGAGCCGCCGCCCTTGCGGGTCACCTTCGGGACGGGGCAGCCGAAGTTGAGGTCGATGTGATCGGCGAGGCCCTCCTCGGAGATCATCCGCGCCGCCTTGCCGACGGTCTCCGGGTCCACGCCGTACAGCTGGATCGAGCGGGGCTTCTCACTCGGGTCGAACTTGATCAACTGCATGGTCTTGGCATTGCGCTCGACCAGGGCCCGGGTCGTGATCATCTCCGAGACGTACAGGCCGCGGCCGCCGCTCTGCTCCCGGCACAGGGTGCGGAACGGGGCATTGGTGATGCCGGCCATCGGAGCCAGCACCACCGGAGGCCACACCTGCATCGGCCCGATGTTCAGCGGGGCGAACTCCGGCGCTTCGGGCGCTGCCGGAGTTGCCTGGGCGGAGTCGGGCGTGATGGTCATGCGCGGCAGATCCTCAAACGGGTAGGGCCCCAACGGCGGGAGTTCCGGACTCTCCATTCTCCCCCACCGACCGAGCGGGCCGCCCCGCGCTGCTGGACGGCCCCGGTCGGGCGCGGGCTCGGTGTTCGGTCAGTGCTGGTTGCCGATCCGGTTGATGGTGACGTCGCCGGAGGCGGTGACGATGTCCAGCACCCGGGAGGAAGCCGAGTTCTGCAGGGACGGGTCCATCACCAGGGCGGTGCCTGCGCTGCTGAGGTCGATCCGGTACTGACTGCGGTCGTCGGGGACTTGCAGCACGAGACTGCCGGAGGCCAGCCGGGCCGTCACCGAGGCCGGCGGCCGGTCGTACTGCAGGGTGACCTGGCCCGAGGAGGAGAAGGCCCTGGTCTCCGCAGACGTCAGCCCGGTGCCGACGATCTGACCGGAGCCGCCCTTGGCCCAGATGGCGCCACTGACCCGGCTCAGCTCGATCTGCCCGGAACCGGTCTCCGCCAAGGTGTCCCCGGAGATGTCGAGGATCTCCGTCCGGCCCGAACCGCTGCGGGACTTGACCGCGGTCGCCGCCGGGACCTGTATCTCCAAGGCGACGGCGCAGCCGAACAGCATGCTCGCCTCGGGGCAGTCGACGGATATCGCCAGCGTGTCCGCTTCGACCTGCTCGCTCACTGCGGGCCTGCGCAAGGACCAGCCGACGCGTTCGGTGACGATCACCCGATCGGTGCCCCCGGCGCGTACGGTGACCATGGCCGGGCCGGAGTCGATGTCGAGCCGGTCGATCGCTTCGAAGAACGTCCTCTCGTAGACGCTGTCGCGCTGGACCAGGGCGGCACCGGTGGTCGCCGCTCCGCCCACCAGAGTGCAGGCGAGCACCAGCACCCCGATGATCCGCCAGACGCGGCGCTCCCCCGCGCGCAGCTCGGCGGCCGGGACGTCCGGACCGGGTTTCGGCAGCCATCGGACGAAGCGGCCCTTGTCGGCGGGCCGCCGCTCCGCCTCCGGCTCCGATCCCGTGGTCGATCGTCGTGTCATTGGCTGATCTCCAGGAAGCGGAGTACCGCGAGTACCCGCCGGTGGGTGTCTTCGGCGGGCGGAAGGTCGAGCTTGGTGAGGATCGAGTTGATGTGCTTGGAGACCGCGCTGTCGCTGACCACCAGGGATTCGGCGATCGCGGTGTTGGAGCGCCCTTCGGCCATCAGCGCCAGTACGTCCCGCTCGCGGGGCGTCAGCCGGTGCAGCGGATCCTTGTCACGGCGCAGCAGCAGCTGCGCGACCACTTCCGGGTCGAGGGCCGTGCCGCCCTCGACCACTCGCTGGAGCGCCTCCACGAACTCGTCGACGTTGGCCACCCGCTGCTTGAGCAGGTAGCCGACGCCGCTGGTGTTCTTGGCCAGCAGATCGGCCGCGTAACGCTCCTCGACGAACTGGGAGAGCAGCACGACTGCGGTGTCCGGCCACTGCTGGCGGATCATCAGGGCGGCGCGGACGCCCTCGTCGGTGAAGCCGGGTGGCATCCGGACGTCCGCGACGACGATCTGGGGGCGGTGCTCCTCCACGGCGGCGAGCAACGCCTCGGCGTCCTCCACGGCGGCGGCCACCTCGTAGCCTTCGCTCTCCAGGACCTTGACAATGCCGATCCGCAGCAGGACGGAGTCCTCGGCGATCACAGCTCGCATGGCAGCTCCATGGTGATAGTGGTGGGGCCCCCGCGGGGGCTGGTGATGGCAAGTGATCCGTCCACGGACGCGGCCCGTTTGCGCAGGCCGGTGAGCCCGCTGCCGCGGGTGGCGTCCGCGCCGCCGATGCCGTCGTCGGTGATGGTGATGAACAGCCGGTCGGAGACCCGGCGCAGGGCGAGATCGACCCGGGAGGCCTTGGCGTGCTTGGCGGCGTTGGCCAGTGCCTCGGAGACCGTGAAGTACGCGACCGCCTCCACGGTGGGGGCTATCCGGCCCGGCAGGTCGACCGCGAGGTGCACGGGGACGGGGCTGCGCGCGGCGATGCCGGAGAGCGCCGCATCGAGCCCGCGGTCCTCCAGTACGGCGGGGTGCAGGCCGCGGACCAGGTCGTGGAGTTCCTTGATGGCGGCCTGGGCCTCCTCGTGCGCGGTGACGATGACCTCCATCGCCTCGGGCGGAATGTTCTTGAGGGTGCGCCGGGCGAGGCCGAGGTTCATCGCGAGCGAGACCAGCCGCTGCTGTGCGCCGTCGTGCAAGTCCCGTTCGATCCGGCGGCGTTCGGCATCGGCAGCGTCCACCACGTCCACCCGGCTCTGGGCGAGGTGTTCGACGCGGCGTTCCAGCACCTCCGCGCGGTTGGGGCCGAGCAGGGCGCGGACGGTCCAGAGGTCGAGCGCGGCAAGCAGGGCGACCAGCCACGGGGTGAGGAACAGCAGGAGCAGGCCGCCGAGAGTGGCCACCGCGCCGTCGGTCGTCCAACCGAAGCCGGAACGCAGGGGGTTGTTCATCGGGAGCAGCCAGACCCAGCCGAAGAAGGTGAGCAGTATCAGGGCGGTGCCCCAGAGGCTGAGGACGAGGCCGGCGCAGAAGGTCTGGATCGGGGCCACGACGAGGTGGTGCACGGCCTGGCGCCATGTCAGCCCGGCGCGGAGGCGGGGCAACCAGCCGGCGTCCGGCGCCAGTCGGCTGGGGATCTCCAGGCCGCGCAGGCTGCGGACCCGGCTTCGCTGGACGGTGGTCATCAGGTCGAGCAGGACCACCAGGAGAAGCAGCCCGATCATCAGCGCCCTCCCGGGGAGGGTGAGGACGATGATGCAGGGCAGGCCGAGCGGGAGGCCGGCTGCCAGGAACAGCGAATCCCGTCGAGTGCCCGTGGACCACGGGGCATGCTCCAGCGCAGCGCGGAGCGCTGCGGGGCGGGCCGTTGCGGAGCCGGCCGCCCGGACGGGGCGCGACTGGATCTTCGACTGGAACATGCGGCACAGCGTAGGGCCGCGCCGATCTCGGCTTCCATGGCGTGGGCCTCCGTCTTTGGGGTGTACCTGGCTACACCCCAAAGACGGAGCCGCACGCTACCGACAAGATCTTTGCTGCGGACGATTCTTGACGGCATGACGAATACGAACGTGATGCGTTGTGGCCGTAGCCCGCTCGGTGTCGCCCCCGGCGCCGCCCTGGAGTTCCCGATGGCCGGGTCCGAACTCCTCGACGGCGCAGGCGCGGTGGGCCTGCTCGCCGCGGTCGGCCCCTGGTCGGTGCGCCTGCGCGCCGGCCGCCGCCCGGCCGTGGAGGTGTACGAGTACGGCGAGTTGCTCGATGTAGTGGTCGAGTCCTCGCTCGGTGATGCCCAGTTGCGCGGCGCACGGCGCGGCCGGGCCGGTGGGGCGGGAGAAGGGCCGGTCTCCTGCGCGTGGGGCCGATGGCCACCAGGCAGCGCGCCCCGGCCGGTGCTCTTCCGCCCGGGCGGGCTGCGCCGCCGCACGGTGCGGGCCGATGTGGTGCGGACGGTGGGCCGCTTCTGGTTCGCCTCGGTGGCCGGGGAGTTCCGCTGGGCGCAGGTGTGCTGGTCGTCGGGCTGCGCGGAGCACCCGGAGTCGGGGAGGGCGGCATGAGCGTGCTCGCTTCGTCCCTCGTCCGGGTGGGAGGCGGTGTGCGCCCGGGCCTTCGGGTCGGGCCGGTACCGGTGGAACTGCTGTTCCTGGGCTGCGGGATGGTCCTGCTGCCCTGGGCTTCGCTGCTGGCCACGCTGCCCGGCGGGCAGGCTTGGGCCGTGCTCGATGTGGTCGAGTCGGCTGCGCTGTCGGCCAGTGCCGTGTTGCTGCGGCAGGGCAGGAGTCCGCGTTGGGCGGCCGGGTTGGCTGCCGTGCTGCTGGTGGCCGATGCCGGGTGCGACGTGGCAACGGCGGCGCATGGGTCCGAGCTGGCGGTGGCCCTGCTGATGGCCCTCTGCGCGGAGCTTCCGCTCGCCGCACTCTGCTGGTCGGTGGCGCTCGGGCGGTCCGCTCAAGGTGCGGCCGGCTCGCCGTCCGCGCGCCGGCGCTCGCTCAACGGTCAGGTGGCACTGGCCAGTTGGTGGAGCCGGTCCAGGGTGTCCCGGTCGTGGGGCACGTACCCGATCAGTCGGGTGCCGCTCCTGGGGCCCAGCCACAGGTTCGTGTACTCGAAGCGCAGCAGGCCGACTTCGGGCAGCACGAACTGTTTGAACCCGTTGACCATCCCCGACACCTCGTGTCTTTCCCAAGCCTCCTCAAAGTCCGGAGAGGCCATGCGCAGCCGGGCGACCAGCGCCTTCCACCCAGGTTCCGCCGCATGGTCGGCCAGCACGGTCCGGAAGCGCGCCACCACCCCTGCTCTGGCGGCCGCCAGGTCCGCCAGGTTCCTCGCGATTGGAGTGTCAGTGAAGATCATCCACATGATGTTGCGGTCCTCTTCGGGGATCATGTCCAAGTCCCCGACGAGCCAGGTGTACGCCCGGTTGTACGCGAGGATGTCGAACCGACTGCTGATCACCACGGCCGGAAACGGGTCGAGTTGGTCGACCATGGCCGCGATCGCCGAAGAGACGGTGGGGCACTCCTTCACCGGCGTCGGGTCCTCGGAACCGGCCAGTGTGAACAGGTGTGACCGCTCGTTGCGATCGAGCAGCAGAGCCCGGGCCACCGCGTCCAGGACTTGGGCCGACACCTGGATGTCCCGCCCCTGTTCCAGCCAGGTGTACCAGGTGACGCCGACCGCGGCGAGGCCGGCGACCTCCTCGCGGCGCAGCCCCGGGGTACGACGGCGTCCGACGGCAGGCAGGCCGACCTGTTCGGGCGAGATGCGCTCCCGGCGGCTGCGCAAGAACGTGGCCAGTTCGCGCCGTCGATCGTCGGCGGGGGTGTGAAGGTCCGTGGAGGTAGCCATAGCACCAGGGTGGACCACCGCAGATCCTGTTGCCAGGTACTCCTTATACCTGGATAAACACCGCCTGGTACCAGGCTGAGAGGAGCCTCATCGTAGTACCCGTGACTCAGCAGACAGTGCTACCGCAGATCTCGTCGCCGGTCCGGCCCGCGGCTCCCGAACTGGGTGCCGCCGGCCTGATCACCGTCCTTCTGGGCGCCTTCCTTCCGATGCTTGACTTCTTCATAGTGAATGTCGCGCTGCCGACCATCGACCACGATCTGGTCGCCGGCCCCGCCGTCCTGGAACTCGTGGCGGCGGGCTACGGCATCGCCTTCGCCGTCCTGCTCGTCCTGGGCGGGCGGCTGGGCGACGCCTTCGGCCGACGGCGGCTGTTCATCGCCGGAGCCGTCGCCTTCACCCTCACCTCTCTCGCCTGCGGTGCCGCCCCCACCGCCTGGACCCTGGTCGCCGCCCGGGTCGCCCAGGGAGCCTCCGCCGCTCTGCTGCTCCCCCAGGTTCTCGCCACCATCACCGCCACCACCAGCGGTCAGCAGCGCGCCCGAGCCCTCGGCATCTACGGAGCAGTCGGCGGCATCTCGGTGGTGATCGGCCAGGTACTCGGCGGGCTCCTGGTCTCGGCGGACCTCTTCGGCACCGGCTGGCGCGCCGTCTTCCTGCTGAACGTCCCCTTCGCGCTGCTCACCGCGGTCCTGGCGGCGCGTCATGTCCCGGAGAGCCGGGCGGAGCGGGCCGCGGGCGTGGATCTCCCCGGCACCGTACTGCTCACGGCGACTCTGTTGGCCCTGTTCGTTCCCCTGATGGAGGGCCGGGCAATCAACTGGCCGCTCTGGACCTGGGTGTCCCTGGCAGCGTTCCCCGCCCTCGCGGCGGCGTTCGTGGCGGCGGAACGAAAGGCCGAGCGGGAAGGACGAGTTCCCCTCGTCCCGCTCTCGCTCCTGCGGATTCCGGAGATGCGGCGCGGCCTCGGCGTGGCAGTGCCCTACTTCACCGGATTCGGCGGATTCATGTTCGTGATCGCCCTGCTGCTGCAGAACGGGCTGCACCGGGGCCCGGTCGCCGCGGGTTGGGCCCTGGTGCCGATGGCGGTCGGCTACTTCGGTGCCTCGCTGGCCGGGCCGCGGTTGGTCGGTCTCTTCGGCAGTCGGGTCATCACGGTCGGGGCGGTGGTCCAGGGGGCCGGCCTGATCACCCTGATCATCACGGCGCTGTGCGACTGGTCGCACTTCTCCCCGCTCCGCATGTTCCCCGGCGTCGCGCTCGCCGGCATCGGCCAGGGGCTGGTGGGCATGCCCCTGTTCCGGGTGGTGCTCTCCCGGGTTCCCGCCGAACGCGCGGGGGTCGGCAGCGGCGTGCTGGCGACCACCCAGCAGTCCAGCCTGGCCCTGGGAGTGGCCACGCTCGGCACCCTCTTCATCGGGCTCGTCCCCACCCTGGGAATGGCGAACGCGCTGGCTCTGGTGCTCGGCATCCAGACGCTCGGTTCCCTGATCATCTGCTGGTTGAGCATCCGGCTGCCGCGCTCGGTCGGATGACGCCCCCTCCCCGCCGGCCGGGGCCGGAGCGGGCGCAGTGTCTGCGACGGGTCGGCGTGGAGCAGTCCTCGGCCCGCGAAAAATGACGGGCCCGGCCTCCAGGACCACTGGCAGGATGGCGCCATGACCTATCCGACCGGCCTTCCGAGCGACGCACGTACCCGTGAGCAGCTGGTGGCCGCCATCGCGTCCGGGAGCCGCCCCAAGTACCTGCACTTCTGGGGCCACCAGCCCGAGCGGGACGGGCGGATCGGGTCCGGCTCGCTCAGCCAGTGGTGGCCGTCGTCGTTCACCGTCGACGGGGTCGAATACTCCACCGCCGAGCACTGGATGATGGCCGGCAAGGCGCGACTGTTCGGCGACGAGGAGATCGTCCCGCGCATCCTCCGGGCCCGAACGCCCGGCGAGGCAAAGAAGTTGGGCCGCCTGGTCAAGGACTTCGACCAGGACACCTGGGTGGCGCACCGCTTCGGCCTGGTGGTGGCGGGCAACGTGGCCAAGTTCGGGCAGGACGAGCGGCTTTGCGACTACCTGCTCCGTACCGGAAAGCGCGTTCTGGTGGAAGCCAGCCCGCTCGACCGCGTCTGGGGCATCGGGCTGGCAGCCGACAACGAAAGGGTGAACTCGCCAACGCAGTGGCGCGGGCTGAACCTGCTCGGCTTCGCACTGATGGAAGCGCGGGCCCAACTCGCAGATTGACGTTCCATCAGTTCGCCGCACGGGGAATGAACGCCCCGTACCCTCACAAGTGGGGCGAGTCGGACGGGAATTGGCCGATGTCCGCAAAACCGGTCGGTCTCCCGCCGCGTCGGCACTCGCATTTCCGTCTCGAAAACGTTATGACTTACTCCCGTAACGTGGCCGCCGCACGGCAGCACCAGGATGGCCACCAGTCGTAGTGTCGGGGGCCAATCGGGGGACCCCGTGGAGAAATCAGGGCGGGGCGCGATGACCGTACGCGATCGGGGGCCGGAGCCGGCCGATATCCAGACACTCAGAGCAGAGTTGGACGAACTGCTCAGGGCCCGGCAATTCGCCGCACAGCGCGAACGCCGACTCAGCGAAGAGCTTCGGGCCGGCCAGGAACCCCACCACGCCCCCGGATCCGGCCGTCAGACCCGGCAGCCCGATCCCGAACTGCTCCGGCAACTCGCCCAGGCCCAGAACCTGCGCGAGGGCCTCGGCGCACGGTGCCTCGAACTGAGCGACCGACTGCTGGCCGCCGAAGACCGCCTGCTGTCCGGCCGCCCGGCCGCCGAGCCTCCCCGCCACCCGGGCCACACCCCGGCGGGCTCCGCAGGGAGAGCACGCATGGAACCCCCGGCCGGCTGGGATGCCGCCCCGATCCCGCCGCAGCGACCGCGCTCGACCGCTTCCGGCTTCGACACGCCCCATCGCGGGACACCCGCCGGAAATGGCACGCCCATAGGACGCGGTACGCCCATGGGCCGGCCGGGCCGGGCGTCCACCGACCGGCCCACCGAGCCGACCGCCGGTCCCTTGCCCACCCGGCCCCGCTCCGACGCCGGCCGTCCCGGCGCCGCACCGGGACAGACCGCCTGGGCCAGGACAGATATACCGAGCCAGCCCGCCGGCGGCCCCCGGCCCACCGGTGCGGGGCGCCCCGGCACCGGGCTCCCCCGCACAGAGCGCCCCCACGCGGAGCGCCCCGGGCCGCACCAGGGCACTACCGGCGCCTGGAACGCCCGACCCGGCACCGCCGCGCCGGGCGACAGGACGTCAGCCCCGGCCGCGCAGGCCCCTCAGGCCCTGCAGCCCTCGCAGTCCCCTCAGGCCGCGCAGGCCGCGCAGGCCGTCAGCCCCAACGGCGATCGCTTCCGCTCCGCCGCTCCGGGGCGCGGCCCGGCCACGCCGGGCCGGGGCGGGTCGCTCGGCGCCGAGGACGCGGCGCAGCCGCCCGGTCAGATCCGGGCGCGGACGACGGTGGAGCTGGTGGCCCTGGTGCAGCGCATCAGCGGGCTGCACCAGCAGGGCGCGACACACGAGTCGGCGGCCATCGTGCGCCAGGTGGCCGTGATGATCACGCCGGAGGACGTGGCCCGGCTGGCCGCGATGCTGCGGGAGAACGGTCCGGCGGGCTCCTCCACCTACCTGGCCCGCTCGGCCTCCACCGGGGCCCCGGAGCACGCGGCGGCCACACTCGCGGTACTGCGCCGCGAGGGGATGATCGACGAGGCGGCCGACCTCTTCCACACGCTGTGGTCGGCGAGTTCGGCGGCCCTGCCGCCGCTGCTGGCCGCCCTGGAGCAGTCCGGCCAGTCGGCCGACGGTCAGACCCTGCTGTGGGAACGCGCCTCCGCGCCGGCCGAGGAACTCGCCGAGCTGGCACAGCACTTGAAGGCCGCCGGACGGACCGGCGACGTGCGTCACCTGCTGCGGCAGGCGGCCGGTCGGCCGATCAACGAAGTCGCCGCGATCGCGGGTGCGTTGAACGAGGAGACCGCGGCGGAGCTGATCGGCGAACTGGCGCGGATTCGGTCCGCGAGCGACATCAGTCGGTTCGGTGCCGCGATCCAGGGTTCGGCCGAGCTGTACGACACCCTGCTGTTCGCCGCGGACGACCTGGAGGAGAGCCGGGCCCGCAGCGTGTTCGCGGCGCTGCGCACCGGCGGGCTGCCGACCGAGCCGACGCCACGCCCCCGGTCCCGCTCCCGTCAACGCCGCTGAACCACGTGGCAAGCCGACCGAACTCCGACCCGAACCCCGACCCGAACGCCGACCCGAACGCCGACAGGGGAACCACCGGCCGCCGGAAACCCGCGGCTCCCGGCCCACGAACTCGAATTCGCGGGCCGGGAGCCGGGGGTGAAACTCAGCCGGTGAGGTTCAGGTGTTACGGCGTCAGCAGCCGATCAGGCGGGCACCCAGGTAGGACTTCACCTGGTCGAGCGACACCCGCTCCTGCGCCATGGTGTCACGCTCGCGGACGGTCACCGCGTTGTCCTCAAGGGTGTCGAAGTCGACGGTGACGCAGAACGGCGTGCCGATCTCGTCCTGGCGACGGTAGCGCTTGCCGATCGCACCGGCGTCGTCGAACTCGACGTTCCAGGCGGACCGCAGGTCGGCGGCCAGGCCGCGGGCCTTCGGGGAGAGGTCGGCGTTGCGGGACAGCGGGAGCACCGCGACCTTGACCGGGGCCAGGCGCGGGTCGAGCCGCATGCCGACGCGCTTCTCCATGACGCCCTTGGCGTTCGGCGCCTCGTCCTCGAAGTAGGCGTCGATCAGGAAGGCCAGCATGGCGCGGTTGAGACCAGCGGCGGGCTCGATGACGTACGGGTAGTACCGCTCGTTCGCGTCCTGGTCGAAGTACTTCAGGTCCTGGCCGGAGGCCTCGCTGTGCACCGTCAGGTCGTAGTCGGTGCGGTTGGCGACGCCCTCGAGCTCGGAGAACTCGCTGCCACCGAAGTTGAAGCGGTACTCGATGTCCACCGTGCGCTTGGCGTAGTGGGACAGCTTCTCCTTGGGGTGCTCGAAGAAGCGCATGTTCTCGGTGCGCAGACCGAGGTCCACGTACCAGTTCCAGCGCTGCTCGAGCCAGTACTCGTGCCAGGTCTCGTCCTCGCCGGGCTTAACGAAGAACTCCATCTCCATCTGCTCGAACTCGCGGGTGCGGAAGATGAAGTTGCCGGGCGTGATCTCGTTGCGGAAGCTCTTGCCGACCTGGGCGATGCCGAACGGCGGCTTCTTGCGCGAAGTGGTCTGAACGGCCCGGAAGTTGGTGAAGATGCCCTGCGCGGTCTCCGGGCGGAGGTAGGCCAGGCCGGACGCGTCCTCGGTGACACCGAGGTGCGTCTTCAGCATGCCCGAGAACTCCTTGGGCTCCGTGAAGGCGCCCTTGTTGCCGCAGTTCGGGCAGTTGATGTCGGCGAGGCCGTTGGCCGGGAGCTTCTTGTGCTTGGCCTCGTAGGCCTCTTCCAGGTGGTCGGCGCGGAAGCGCTTGTGGCAGGAGAGGCACTCGGTCAGCGGGTCGTTGAAGGTCGCGACGTGGCCGGAGGCCTCCCAGACCTCGCGGGCGAGGATCACCGAGGAGTCGATACCGACGACGTCCTCCCGAGCGGTGACCATCGCACGCCACCACTGGCGCTTGATGTTCTCCTTCAGCTCGACTCCCAGCGGACCGTAGTCCCAGGCGGCGCGAGTACCGCCGTAGATCTCGCTGCAGGGGTAGACGAAGCCACGGCGCTTGCTCAGGCTGACGATCGTGTCGATCTTGTCGGCGGCCACAGTGCTCTCTTCAGTACGACGGCACGGTCAGGGCACGGCTGGTTGCGCGCGCCCGAAGAAACTCAGAGTACCGGGGATGCAGGGGCGGGATTCAACTCGATAGTGGCTCGGGCAGGCGGCCGGGCGGCCGCGCGGGAATGAACGGGCGTACACGTCCCGGCGTGTTGACGCCTGGCCGAACGCCCGGCCCGGCGCCCCGCCCGACGCCCGTCGGGGCCACCAGGACCCACCGTGGCCCGACCCCCTCCCCGTCACCATCCCCGCCCCCTCCCGCCACCATCCCCGCCACCTCCGCGACCCGGCGCGCGGCCGGCGGACAGCGGCGCACGGGGCTGCCGACACCCGCTCGCGGGAGGTCGCCGGAGGCCGCAGTGTGACCCCGATCCCCCTGAAAGCAAGTTGACAATCATTTCCAGATAAGATGAGAATGGTTGTCATGAAGATTCGCCGCCTGTCGACCTCCATAGCCTTCGCCGCCACGGCCACGGCCGGCGCGCTCCTGCTCACCGCCTGTGGCGGCACCAGCAGCGCGGCCGGCAAGGACGGCGGGAAGCTGAACGTGGTGGCGTCCTTCTACCCGATGGAATTCCTGGCCCGGCAGATCGGCGGCGAGCACGTCAAGGTCACCGACCTGACCGCCGCCGGGGTCGAACCGCACGACCTGGAGCTGACAGCCAAGCAGGTCGCGGCAGTGCAGCGGGCCGACACGGTGATCTACCTCAAGGGCCTGCAGCCGACGGTGGACAAGGCAGTGGCGCAGACCCACCCCAAGCACGTGGTGGACGCCACCGCCACCTCCCCGTTGGTGGACCACCACCTGGACGAGGGCACCACCGAGCCCGACGGCCACGGCGCCGAGCACGACCACGAGCACACCGATGCCGCCGGCGACCCGCACATCTGGCTGGACCCGACCCGGTACGCGGCGGTCGCGAAGAGCGTCGGCGCGGAGCTGGCCGAGGTCGACCCGGCGAACGCCGCCGACTACCAGCGCAACACCGACGCCCTGGTCACCCAACTGGCCACCCTGGACCAGGAGTTCCGGGACGGCCTGCAGAACGTCAAGACCAGGACCTTCATCACCAGCCACGCCGCGTTCGGCTACCTGGCCGACCACTACGGCCTGAACCAGGTCGCGATCAACGGCGTCGACCCGGAGGCCGAGCCCACCCCGTCCCGGCTGGCCGCGATCCAGCGTGCCGCAAAGGACAACGGCGCCACCACCGTGTTCTTCGAGGCCCTGGTCAGTCCCAAGCTGGCCAACACCGTGGCCTCCGACCTCGGGCTGAAGACCGCCGTGCTCGACCCCCTGGAGGGGGTCAAGGAGAAGGACAAGAACGACTACTTCTCCGTCATGCGGCAGAACCTCGACAACCTGAAGGCCGCCCTCGGCGCGAGCTGAGCAGCCCGCGCCGTCACCCGACCACCCGGGGCCAGCCACCCGAGCCGACCAACCCGAGCCGACCACCCGATAACAACAGCCCCGACCCAACCGGCGCGAGCCGAGCGAGGAAACAGCGAGGAACACCATGAGTGCTGTCATCTCCACGGCGGACTCCGACCGGCTGCGGCCGTCCTCCGGCGAGGACGCCGGGCCGGCGGTCGTCAGCCTCCGGGGCGCGGTCGCCACCGTCGGTGGACGGCCGGTGCTGCGCGGCGTCGATCTCACCGTCCGGCCGGGCGAGGTGGTGGCGCTGCTGGGCGCCAACGGGTCCGGCAAGTCCACCACCGTGAAGAGCGTCATCGGGTCGGTGCCGTTGGAGCAGGGCAGCCTGGAGCTGTTCGGACAGCCGTTGCGCAAGTTCCGCGCCTGGCACCGGATCGGGTACGTGCCGCAGCGCACCACCGCGGCCGGCGGGGTGCCGGCCACGGTGCGCGAGGTGGTCTCCACCGGGCGGCTGCCGCAGCACGGGCTGCTGCCGTTCCGGCGCAAGGACCGCGCCGCGGTGGACCGGGCGCTGACCGCCGTCGGCATGTTGGACCGGGCCGGCGACGGGGTGACCAACCTGTCCGGCGGGCAGCACCAGCGGGTGCTGATCGCCCGAGCCCTGGTCGGACTGCCCGACCTGCTGATCATGGACGAGCCGATGGCCGGCGTCGACATCGACAGCCAGCAGGTGCTCGCCGACATCCTGCGCACCGAGGTGGAGCGCGGCTGCGCGGTGCTCCTGGTACTGCACGAACTCGGGCCGCTGGAGCCGCTGATCGACCGGGCCGTGGTGCTGCGCGACGGCTGCGTCGCGCACGACGGGCCGCCGCCGCGCGGCGTCGGTCAGCACGCCCTGCCCGGCCACGACCACGTCCACCCGCACGCGGACGACCACCACCGCACCACCCAGGGGCTGCTGGCATGATCGAGATGTTCCAACCCGACTTCATGCAGCGGGCGTTCCTCGCCGCCGTGCTGGTCGGCATCACCGCCCCCTCGGTCGGCATCTACCTGGTGCAGCGTCGCCAGGCGCTGATGGGCGACGGCATCGGACACGTCGCGCTGACCGGTGTCGGCCTCGGCTTCCTGTTCCAGGCCAACCCGATGTGGATGGCCGTGCTGGTCTGCGTACTCGGCGCGATCGTGATGGAACTGGTCCGCGCGCGCGGCAACCAACGCGGCGACATCGCGCTGGCGATGCTGTTCTACGGCGGTATGGCCGGCGGCAAGCTGCTGGTCTCGATGAGCAGCCAGGCCGGTTCCGGCAGCCTGGAGAGCTACCTGTGGGGCTCCATCCTCACCGTCTCCCCCGGCGACCTGGCGGTGATCGGCGGGCTGGCGGCGGTCGTCGTCGCGGTCACCGCGGGCCTGCGCCGCCAGCTGTTCGCGGTCTGCCAGGACGAGGAGTTCGCCCGGGTCACCGGCCTGCCGGTGCGGGTGCTCAACCTGCTGCTGGCGGTGATGGCCGCGGTCACCGTGACGGTCGCCATGCGGGTGGTCGGCCTGCTGCTGGTCAGCGCGCTGATGGTGGTTCCGGTCGCGGCGGCCCAGCAGCTGACCCGTTCCTTCGCGGCCACCCAGGCCGCCGCGGTGAGCGTCGGCGTGGTGACGGCCCTGCTCGGCGTCGGTACCTCGTACCAGGCCGACCTGCCCTCCGGCCCCACCATCGTGATCCTGGCCATCCTGGCCTTCGCCCTGTTCAGCGCGATCGCCGCACCACTGGCCAGGCGCCGGCACCGGGCCGCCACCGAACACGGCCCGGCGGTGTGCGACGTCGCACTGCCCGGCCAGGGCCCGAACACCCAGGGTCCGAACGCCCAGGGCCCGAATGCCCAAGGCCCGAACGCCCAAGGCCCGAACACGGCGGGCGCGGCGGCGGAAACCCCGCTGCCGAAGGCATCGCTGTCGGGGGAGACGCTGTCAAGTCGGGGGCTGGCACAATGATGTGCGAAACCCAGCCGATCAGCAGGAGGACCCCGGTGACCACCGCAGGCCCGTCGCCGCGCGCGCGATCGACTCGGCAGCGCACCGCCGTCTCGGCGGTTCTGGACGAGGTCGAGGATTTCCGCAGCGCGCAGGAACTGCACGACATGCTCAAGCACCGGGGCGACTCGGTGGGTCTGACCACCGTCTACCGGACGCTCCAGTCCCTCGCCGAGGCCGGTGAGGTGGACGTGCTGCGCACCGCCGAGGGCGAGGCGGTCTACCGCCGGTGCAGCAGCGGGCACCACCACCACCTGGTGTGCCGGCACTGCGGGGCGACGGTCGAGGTCGAGGGTCCGGCGGTCGAACGCTGGGCCAACGCGGTCGCCGCCGAGCACGGGTTCAGCGACATCGCACACACCCTGGAGATCTTCGGCACCTGCGGCGAGTGCGCCGCGAAGCAGCAGCAGGCGCAGTAGCGCTCCGGGCCACCCGGCCCACCGCATGCACGAGGCCCGGATCGGAACACTCCGATCCGGGCCTCCGCGTCAGCGGGCGTCGGCGTCCCGGCGAGCACCCGCGTCAGCCCGGGCGCAGCCCCGTCTCAGCCCCGTGTCACCGCTGCGGCGGCACCTCGGCCGCGGCGGCAGCGTTGTTGGGGATGGCCCCGCCGAAGCGGCGGTCGCGGCGGGCGTACTGCTCGCAGGCGCGCCACAGGTCGCGGCGGTCGAAGTCGGGCCAGAGCACGTCCTGGAACACGAGCTCGGCGTACGCGGACTGCCAGGCCAGGAAGTTGGAGGTGCGCTGCTCGCCGCTGGGCCGCAGGAACAGGTCCACGTCCGGCATGTCCGGGTAGTACAGGTACTTCGCGAACAGCTTCTCGTTGACCTTCTCCGGGTTGAGCTTCCCGGCGGCCACGTCACGGGCGATGGCGAGGGCGGCGTCGGCGATCTCGGCCCGGCCGCCGTAGTTGACGCAGAAGTACAGCGTCATCGCGTCGTTGTTCTTGGTCTGCTCCTGGGCGACCTGGAGTTCCTGGACGACGCTCTTCCACATCTTCGGCATCCGGCCGACCCAGCGGATCCGGATGCCCATGGCGTCCATCTCGTCGCGGCGGCGGCGGATCACGTCCCGGTTGAAGTTCATCAGGAACTTCACTTCTTCCGGGGAGCGCTTCCAGTTCTCGGTGGAGAAGGCGTACAGCGAGAGGTTCTTGACGCCGATCTCCAGGCAGCCGCGCAGCACGTCGAGGACGACGCCCTCGCCGACCTTGTGGCCCTCGGTGCGGGGCAGGCCACGCTCCTTGGCCCAGCGGCCGTTGCCGTCCATGACCACCGCGACGTGGTTCGGGACCAGTTCGCCGGGGATCTTCGGCGGCTTCGCGCCGCTCGGGTGCGGGGCCGGGACTTCGTACGTCCGCTGCTTGCTGCCGAACAGGCGTCGCGCGACCATGTTCACTTCTCCACGTATCTCATCGAGCGGATGCCCCGCTCCAAGTGCCACTGCAGGTAGGCGGCCACCAGCCCGCTGCCCTCGCGCCAGTACCGCGGCTCGCAGGCGTCGGCGGTCTGCCAGTCCCCGGACAGCAGCGCGCCGAGCAGTACCAGTGTCTCAGGGGAGGGTACGGCACTTCCGGGTACCCGGCAGTCGCCGCACAGCACTCCGCCGGCTTGGAGGGAGAAGAACCGGTTGGGGCCGGGCAGTCCGCAGCGAGCGCAGTCGGTGAAGCTCGCCCCGTAGCCGTTGACGGCGAGCGAGCGCAGCAGGAAGGCGTCCAGCACCAGGTGCGACTGGTGGGTGCCGCCGGCCAGCGTGCGCAGGCCGCCGACCAGCAGCAGGTATTGCTGGACGGCGGGCTGGCCCTCGTTCTCGGCGAAGCGTTCGGCGGTCTCCAGCATCGCGGTGCCGGCGGTGTAGCGGGTGTAGTCGTCGACGATCCGGGCGCCGTAGGGGGCGAGTGTCTCCACCTGGGTGCACAGCGGCAGGGTGCGGCCGACGAGTTCGCTGCCCCGGCTGAAGAACTGGATGTCGACGTGCGAGAACGGTTCGAGACGCGCACCGAACTTCGACTTGGTCCGGCGTACGCCGCGCGCCACCGCCCGGACCTTGCCGTGCTGGCGGGTCAGGAAGGTGATGATCCGGTCGGCCTCGCCGAGCTTCTGGGTGCGCAGCACGATGCCGTCGTCGCGGAAGAGACTCATGGTGGTTCCCATTGTCCCGTACCCCACCGACAGTGCGGCGGTGGACGACGGCAGCGGCGGCGCGCAGCCGTGAGCCCGCACCGGGGCGGTGGGGCTCCCACCCGTGCGGTGCGGGACACGGCGGGCCCGGGAGGGGGAGTTCGGGCCCGGCTCGAAGGGAACGGCGATCCAGCGGAACGGCGTCAGTGCGGGGCGCGGGTGGCCGCCTCCAGCAGCCGGTTGACCTGCGCGGCGGTGAGGTCGAGGCAGCGGCCGACCACGGTCAGCGCGGCCCGCTCCTGCGGGAGGTAGCGGCCGTCGGCGAGGGCGACCAGGGCGCCGAGGGTGACCAGGCGTTCGCGGCCCTGGACGAGCAGGTGCGGGGCGAGCGGTTCGAGCGCGGCGTGCAGTTCGACGGCCAGGCCGCCGCCTTCGACGTCCACGTCGAGGGGTTCGCCGCCGCTGTGCCCGGAGAGTGCGGCGAGCGAGGCCAGCACCTGGGCCTCGCCGCAGTCCTCGAAGCCGGCTTCCTTGATGACGGTGCAGGCGGCTTCGCGTCCGCTGCGGCTGCCGGTGCCGCCGGCGGCGAGCGCGGCCAGGGCGATGGTGTACTGGGCGTCGCGGAGCATCGCGCCGAGCCGGACCGAGGTCAACTCCTCCAGCACGTCGGTACTGTGGCGGCCGCGGCAGGAGGTGCACTGGACGCTGCGGACCACCCCGCCGATCGGCAGGACCGGGGTGCCGAGCAGCCGCAGCCACCGACGGCCGTGCTGCCGACGGTAGTTGCGGTCCCCACCGCAGCCCGGGCAGAAGAATTCACCGAGGACATCCGTCCGCCAGCGAGGGCGGACACCCCACAACCCTGTCACGGCGCCACTCCCCAGACATGGCAGGCGGCCTGCGCATCAATGGGCAGGTCACGCGACCGGACGTCGAGGCCGTCCCACCGACCCCGGTTCCGGTCCGTCGATGTTGCCACGGTTACCGGCCCGTGTCAGCACCCTGAACGGGTGCCGAGGGGAAAATTTGTGACCAGGGCCACACTCCACGGAGGTGGCCCCGCACGTTACTTGACGGTACGTGGGCCACCGGCCGACCGGACCGCCGGAAGGCTCGACGGCACGCCGGTCAACGGCCGGGCGGGCCACCGGAACGGTGGCCCGCCGACCCCATCAGCCGCGCTGCGCGGCCCGGTTGACGGCACTGACCAGTGCCTTCAGCGAGGCCAGTACGGTGTTGCCGTCGATGCCCACCCCCCACAGCACCTTGTCGCCCACGGCGCACTCGACGTACGCGGCGGCCTGCGCGTCGCCGCCCTCGCTCAGCGCGTGCTCGGCGTAGTCCAGTACCCGTACGTCGATGCCGATCGAGGCCAGCGCGTTGACGAAGGCGGAGACCGGGCCGTTGCCGGTGCCGGTCAGGGTGGCGGGGGTGCCGTCGACGACCGCCTCGGTGGTCAGCGCGTCGCGGCCGTCCTCGGTGGTCAGGCTGCGCGAGCCGCTCAGCGAGATCCGGCCCCACGGGTTGGCGGGGGTGGGCAGGTACTCGTCCTGGAAGACCGCCCAGATGTCGCCGGGGGTGACCTCGCCGCCCTCGGCGTCGGTCTTGGCCTGGATGATCTTCGAGAACTCGATCTGCATCCGGCGCGGCAGGTCCAGCTTGTGGTCGTTCTTCAGCACGTAGGCGATGCCGCCCTTGCCGGACTGCGAGTTGACCCGGATGACCGCCTCGTAGCTGCGGCCGACGTCCTTGGGGTCGATCGGCAGGTAGGGCACGCCCCAGGTGTGGTCGCCGACCGGGACGCCCGCGGCGGCGGCGTCGGCCTCCAGGACGTCGAAGCCCTTCTTGATGGCGTCCTGGTGCGAGCCGGAGAAGGAGGTGAAGACCAGGTCACCGGCGTAGGGGTGGCGCTCGGGCACCGGCATCTGGTTGCAGTACTCGGCGGTGCGGCGGATCTCGTCGATGTCGGAGAAGTCGATCATCGGGTCGACGCCCTGGGAGAACAGGTTCATCCCGACGTTGACCAGGTCCAGGTTGCCGGTGCGCTCGCCCTGGCCGAACAGGCAGCCCTCGACCCGGTCGGCGCCGGCCATCACGGCCAGCTCGGCGGAGGCGACGCCGGTGCCGCGGTCGTTGTGCGGGTGCGCGGAGACGCAGACGAACTCGCGGCGCGACAGGTTGCGCGACATCCACTCGATCTTGTCGGCGTACACGTTCGGGGTGGACCGCTCGACGGTGGTCGGCAGGTTCAGGATGATCTCGCGGCCCTCGCCGGGCTGCCAGACGTCCATCACCGCCTCGCAGACCTCCAGCGCGTAGTCCAGCTCGGTGTCGATGAAGATCTCCGGCGAGTACTCGTAGCCGAAGACGGTCCGGTCGCCCAGGATCTTCTCGGCGTACTCCATCACCAGCCGGGTGCCGTCCGTCGCGATGGCCTTGATCTCGTCCTTGCTCGCCTTGAACACCACCCGGCGGAACATCGGCGAGGTGGCGTTGTACAGGTGGACGGTGGCCCGCGGCGCGCCCTTCAGTGACTCGACGGTCCGCTCGATCAGGTCCTCGCGGGCCTGGGTCAGCACCGAGATGGTGACGTCCTCGGGGATCGCGTCCTCTTCGATCAGCGAGCGGACGAAGTTGAAGTCGGTGGCGCCGGAGGACGGGAAGCCGACCTCGATCTCCTTGTAGCCCAGCTTCACCAGCAGGTCGAACATCTTGCGCTTGCGGGCCGGCGACATCGGGTCGATCAGCGCCTGGTTGCCGTCGCGCAGGTCGGTGGACAGCCAGCGCGGGGCCTGGGTGATCACCTTGCTCGGCCAGGTGCGGTCCGGCAGGTCCACGGTGCCGAAGGGTACGTACCGGTGGAACGGCATCCCCGAGGTCTTCTGCTGGACGCTCGCGGCGGTGATCGGGGTGGGACGGTCGACGAACGCGCGGGCGACGGAGGACTGTTCGGTCATGGCTGGGGCTCTCGGCTTCCCTTGTCGAAGGCGGTCTGCGGTCGGGGGCAGGACACCCGACTCGGCCGACTGGATGCGCCCCTGCGGATCACGCTGGGCGCAACACGACTCCCCGCGGCGAGGGGGCCGGCCTTCACTGGACTACAGGCCCTCGCCGCGGCAGCTAAGAAGAAGCAGCCGGATACGCATGATGCCGTCACTGTAACCCGGGCGGCGACCCGGCCGCAGTGAGCCCCGCCACGATCCCACCCAGTGAGACGGGGTCCGGCTGCCGGGCGGGCGCGGCAAGTTGGTGAAAGCCTCGGCAAACCCCTTCGCCGCCCTGCACACTGGCATCCATGCGTATCCAGGTCACCCGCACCGGCGGGTTCGCCGGCCTGCTCCGGTATGCCGAGTTGGACACCGAGGAGCGCCCGGACGCCCCGCACGTGCACGCGCTGGCCCGCGAGGCGATGGTCGGCGGGCTGCGCACGCCCGCGTACGGCGTGCCCGACGGCTTCCACTACGAGATCACCGTGGACGGCCGCACCGTCCACTGCGCCGACCCCAAACTGTCCGACTCCCAGCGCGAGTTGGTCAGCCTGGTGCTCCGCGAAGGCGCCTGACGGCCGGGCCGCTCAGAGCCAGCCGTCCAGCGAGGCCAGGAACCCGGCCGGGTCGTCCCGGTGGATGCAGTGCCCGGCGCCGGGGACGGTGCGCACCTCGAAGCCGCGGCGGCGCAGCTCGGCGGCCTCCTCGGGCGTCACCAGGACGCTGGGGTCGGCGAGTTGGACCAGCGAGGGGACGGCCGGGGCGCCCGGCAGCACGGACAGTTCGGGGTGCGCCCAGAGGCCGATGGCGGTGTCGCTGTCCCAGGCGGCGAGGCCGGCCAGTTCGGTGTCCACGTCCTCCTCGGCCCAGTCGGGGTGCATGGTGGTGATGAACTGCCGGGTGCCGAAGCGCTTGAAGCCGACGAACGGTTCCGGTCCGATCCCGGGCCGGTCGTAGACGAACGCGGGGTCGCTGTAGACGGCGCGGTCGGGCTTGAGCAGGTCCACGGCGCGCCACAGCGCGATCGCGCCCATCGAGTGGCCGATGGCCAGCGCGGCCCCGGCGGGCAGCGTGTCGACGAGGTCCTCGGCGAACTGTTCGGGCCCGTACCGGTCGGCGGGGGTGGCGCCCTCACCAGCCGGTGAGGCGCCGTGGCCGCGCAGGTCCACGGCGATCACCCGGTAGCCACGTTCGGCGAGGACGGGACCGATCACCCGCCAGGTGCGGTGGTCGGACTGGATGCCGTGGATCAGCAGGGCGGTCCGGTCGCCCCCTCCCCACTCGTGGGTGTGCAGCTTCACGACCGGCCCTCCCCTGTCTGCCTGTTCGACGCCCCGTCAGAAACCGAGCTTACGCAGCTGCTTGGGGTCGCGCTGCCAGTCCTTGGCGACCTTGACGTGCAGGTCGAGGTAGACCGGGGTGCCGAGCAGCGCCTCGATCTGCTTGCGGGCGGTGGTGCCGACGTGCTTGAGCCGGGAGCCCTTGGCGCCGATCACGATGGCCTTCTGGCTCTGCCGCTCGATGTACACGTTGGCGTGGATGTCCAGCAGCGGACGGTCGGCGGGCCGGTCCTCGCGCGGGATCATCTCCTCGACCACCACGGCCAGCGAGTGCGGCAGTTCGTCGCGCACGCCCTCCAGCGCGGCCTCCCGGATCAGCTCGGCGACCATGATCTGCTCGGGCTCGTCGGTGAGGTCGCCGTCCGGGTACAGCGGCATGCCCTCGGGCAGCAGCTTGGTCAGCAGGTCCGCGACCAGCTCCACCTGCTTGTCGCCGACGGCGGACACCGGGATGATCTCGGCCCACTCGATGCCGAGCTCGGCGCCCAGCTGCTGGACGGCGATCAGCTGCTCGGCGAGCCGCTTGGAGTCCACCAGGTCGGTCTTGGTGACCAGCGCCACCTTCGGGGTGGACTTCTTGATCTCGGCGAGCTCCTTGGCGATGAACTTGTCGCCGGGGCCGAGCTTCTGGTCGGCGGGCACGCAGAAGCCGATCACGTCGACCTCCGCCCAGGTGGTGCGGACCAGGTCGTTGAGGCGCTCGCCGAGCAGCGTGCGGGGCTTGTGCAGCCCGGGGGTGTCCACCAGCACGAGCTGGGCGTCGGGGCGGTGCACGATGCCGCGCACGGTGTGCCGGGTGGTCTGCGGACGGTCGGAGGTGATCGCGACCTTCGTCCCGACCAGGGCGTTGGTCAGGGTCGACTTGCCCGCGTTGGGACGGCCGACGAAGCACGCGAACCCGGAGCGGTACGGGGAGGAAGGGGCATTCATGGCACCCATTGTCCCCGATCGGCCGGGCCGACCCGGCCAGTGGGGTTTCAGCCCGCCTTCTTCTTCCCGCCGCCCATGATGCCGCCGACCAGAACCAGGGCCAGCAGCACCAGGGTGCCCATCAGCCACCACACGGAGCCGGTCTCGTGCCAGCGGCCGAAGCCCATGACGCACAGCAGCAGTCCGCAGAAGAACGCGGCGATCCCCATGACCCCTCCCCCACCGGAAAGACCCCCGGCCGCTGCGATTATCGCATCGGCCGGGGGATTGTCGAGGAGTACGCGCAACGCCTCACCGCGCCTCGGCGGCCACCTTCAGCACCCCGTCGGGCCCGGCCAGCAACACCGGCGTCCCGGCCCCGCCCAGGTCCCGCACCGCCGCCAGGTCGGCCGCCGCCGGCTCGTCCGCCGCCGAGACCACGGCCGCCGCCTCCAGGCTCTTCGCCCCGCTGGCCACCGCCATCGCCACCGCCGTCTGCAGGGCGCTCAGCCGGAGCGACTCCAGCGCGACCGTCCCGGCCACATAGGTGCGGCCGGTCTCGTCGCGGACCGCGGCCCCCTCGGCCACGCCGTTGCGGGCGCGGGCCGAACGGGCCAGCGTGATGATCTTCTTGTCCTCGGGGTCCAGCTCGGAAATCTCGGTCATGGCCCGAGCATAGGCGGGCCACCCCCGGCGCAGCCCGGGCGTCCGGCCCTCGGCCATTCACCGGCTCAGCCCTTGAACAGCGCCCCTCCTCGGCGGCCCAGTCCTTGAACAGCACCACTCCCCGGCGGCTCAGTCCTTGAGCAGCGCGCCCTCCCCGGCCGGCACGAACTCCGCCAGCGCGGCGTCGATCCGGGCCAGCACGGCGTCGTCCAGCGCCAGCTCGGCGGCGGCCTGGTTCTCCGCGATGTGCGCCGGGGTGCGGCTGCCCGGGATCGGCACCACGCGGTCGTCCTGCCGCAGCAGCCAGGCCAGCGCCAACTGGCCGGGGGTGACGCCCAGTTCGGCGGCGATCGCGCGCAGCGGGGCGTACCGGTCGTTGTTCGCGGCCAGGTTCTCGGCGGAGAACCGGGCGATGTTCTGCCGGAAGTCGCCCTCGGCCACCTGCCGCACCGTGCCGGTCAGGAAGCCGCCACCGAGCGGGCTCCAGGCGACCACGCCGACGCCCAGTTCGCGGGTGGCGGCCAGCAGTTCCGGGGCGATCGGCTGCCACATCGACCACTGCACCTGCACCGCCGCCACCGGGTGCACCGCGTGCGCGGCGCGCAGCTGCGCGGCCGTCACGTTGGAGAGCCCGAGGTGCCGTACCAGCCCGTCGGCGATCAGTTCGGCGACGGCGCCGACGGTGTCCTCGAACGGCACCTGCGGGTCCGGGAAGTGCGGGTAGTACAGGTCGATCACGTCGGTGCCGAGGTTGCGCAGCGACTGCTCCGCGTAGCCGCGGACGTACTTGGGCTCGCAGTTCACCGCCAGCTCCTCGAACGCGAAGTGCACCGGGAAGCGGTGCGCCTCGGCGCCCTCCGGGACCCGGAAGCCGAACTTGGTGGCCAGCACCACCTCGTCGCGCCGGCCGCGCACGGCACGGCCGATCAGTTGCTCGTTGTGCCCGTCCGCGCCGTAGCCGTCCGCGGTGTCGATCATTCGGGCGCCCGCGTCGATCGCGGCACGCAGCGCGTCCTGGCCGCGCCGCTCGTCGGTCTCGCCGTACACGCCGGGCGAGAGCACCATCGCCCCGAACCCGATCGGCGAACTGGCCAACGCCCCGAGCATGCGCTCCGTCATCATGTCTCCCCGTCCAAGCAGCCTGCGGCCCAACGGATCTGACGATGCGTCGGGCCATGTGTGGCTCACTCTACGGCGGGAGGATCAGTGTCCGGTCGGGTTCGGCGGACCAGGACGCAGCACCTTCACCAGCACCGGCGGGCCGTCCGGCCGCTCGGCGTCGTGCTCGTGCCGCCGTTTCCAGTACGGGTTGTCCTGCGGCAGGTGACTGCTGACCCGGCCGTACATGCCGAAGGTCAGGATCACGAAGCCGAAGACGAAGCTGAAGATGACGTTGCCGATGTGGAAGGCGAGCCGGTTGGCGCTGGAGTCCAGCACCATCAGGCCGACGAAGCCGGCCAGCACGAACAGCACGCCCATGATCATGTTGATGTCGGAGGCGATGTTGCCGCCGATGATCGCGCCCAGGATCAGGATTCCGCCGGCCACCAGCGACAGCACGCTCAGCGCGCCGTTGCTGGACATGCCCAGCACCTGCTTGCCCGTGGTGTCGATGAAGCCGGGGCTGCCGCCGGTGAGTCCGAGGATGCCGAACGCCACCAGGAACAGTCCGCCCAGTCCGGCGCCGTAGCGGTACACCTGGCCCAGCCGGTGGTCGACCGGTAGTTCGTCGTGGAGTCTCATCAGTTCCTCCCCGCGTGGTCGGAGCGGAGGAACGGCACCTCGTGCAGGTACAGCGACCCGCACTGCTGGCAGCAGTGCAGCCCGGTGCCCCAGGCCTCCTCCGGCTTGCTCTCGGCGTCCGAGGCGATCTCGGCGCCGCACATGCCGTGCGAGAGGTCGGTGTCACGGACCACATGCCACCTGGCCACCCCGCCGGCCGGCCCGGTGGGGCCGTATTCCGCGCGCAGTAGATGTGCCATGTCTCCCATGGTCCGCGCCCGGGGCGGTCAGGCAAACGGGCCCCGGGCCGAACCGTCCGACCCGGCAAGCCGGTTGGGACGGCCCGTCCAGGGCCCGCTGCGCGTCCGGGGAACTACGGTGCGTGCTCCTCGGCCGGCTCCTCGGCGTGCTTCGCGTGCTCCTCGACCCACACCGGCGCGGCCACCACGGTGCCGATCCGGTTGCGGCGGCCCGCGGAGCTCTCCGCGGTCAGGCTGATCGCGGCCAGCCCGCTGCCCTCCGGCACCGGCACCTCGCAGGACGACCCGGGGATCGGCACCCGGCCCAGGCACTTGGCCAGCAGGCCGCCGACGGTCTCCACGTCCTCGTCGTCCAGTTCGATGCCGAACAGTTCGCCGAGGTCCTCCACGGTGAGCCGGGCGGTGATCCGGTACGAGCCGTCGCCGAGGTCCTCGACCGGGGCGATCTCCCGGTCGTACTCGTCGGTGATCTCGCCGACGATCTCCTCCAGGATGTCCTCGATGGTGACCAGGCCGGCGGTGCCGCCGTACTCGTCGATCACGATCGCCACGTGCGAGCGCATCTGCTGCATCTCGCGCAGCAGGTCCGCGGCCGGCTTGGAGTCCGGCACGAACACCGCCGGGCGCATCACCGAGTCCACCTGCTCCGACTCGGCGTCCCGGTTGATGTGGGTGCGCCGCACCAGGTCCTTGAGGTAGACGATGCCGACCACGTCGTCCTCGTTGTCGCCGACCACCGGGATCCGCGAGAAGCCCGAGCGCAGCGCCAGCGTCAGCGTCTGGCGGACGGTCTTGTGCCGCTCGATCATCACCAGGTCGGTGCGCGGCACCATCACCTCGCGCACGATGGTGTCGCCGAGTTCGAAGACCGAGTGCACCATCCGGCGTTCCTCGTCCTCGATCAGGTCGTCCTTCTCCGCGAGGTCGACCAGCGCCCGCAGCTCCGCCTCGGAGGCGAACGGGCCCTCCCGGTAGCCCTTGCCGGGCGTCAGCGCGTTGCCCAGCAGGATCAGCAGCCGCGGGATCGGCCCGAGGATCCGGGCCAGCGGCAGCAGCACGTAGGACGCCGCGGTGACGGTGCTCAGCGGGTGCTGGCGGCCGATCGTGCGCGGGGAGACCCCGACCGCCACGAACGACACCAGCACCATCACGCCGAACGCCACCAGCACGGCCAGCCAGGTCTGCTGGAAGCTGCGCACGCACACCACGGTGACCAGCACCGAGGCGGCCATCTCGGCGGCCACCCGGATCAGCGTCGCCAGATTCAGGTAGCGGATGTTGTCGGAGGCCAGCGTCAGCAGCCGATCCGAGCCGCGGCGGCCCGAACGGACCGCCTCCTCGGCGCGGAACCGGGACATCCGGGAGATCCCCGCCTCGGCGCAGGCGGCCAGCCAGCCGAGCACCACCAGCAGCAGCGCCCCGACCAGGAAGCTCGTACTCTCACCACTCACAGACGGCCGGCCCTCAGTGGACGGTCGGCGCGGGCGACAGCCCGGTCAGCCCGCGACCGGCCCGCCAGTCGTCCAGGATCCGCTTCTGCAGCGCGAACATCTCGCGCTCCTCGTCGGGCTCCTCGTGGTCGTAGCCCAGCACGTGCAGCACCCCGTGGACGGTGAGCAGCTGCAGCTCCTCGTCCATCGAGTGCTTGGTCGGCGCGGCCAGGCCCTGCTGCTTCGCCACCTCGGGGCAGAGCACGATGTCGCCGAGCAGGCCCTCCGGCAGGTCCTCGCCCTCCTTGCCGGGCCGCAGCTCGTCCATCGGGAAGGACATCACGTCGGTCGGACCGGGCAGGTCCATCCACTGGACGTGCAGCTCCGCCATCGACTCGCTGTCGTAGAGGATCACGGAGAGCTCGGACTGCGGGTGAATCCGCATCTTGTCGAGGGCGTAGCGGGCGACGTCGAGGATGGAATCCTCGTCGACGTCCCACCCGGACTCGTTGGCGATGTCGATCGACATGGAGGGCTCAGTACTCAGCTTTCGGTGCGATGGGACTGCCGGGGCGCCCGGGCGCCCCGCCGTTGGACGGGTTTGCGGTCGCCGGACTCCTCGGCCTCCTGCCGGGCGTCCCAGCGTTCGTACGCGTCCACGATGCGGCCGACCAGCTTGTGCCGCACCACGTCGGTGCTGGTCAGCACCGAGAAGTGGATGTCGGGCACGTCGGCCAGGATCTCCTGGACCACCTTCAGACCGCTGCGGGTGCCGCCCGGCAGGTCGATCTGGCTGGTGTCGCCGGTGACCACCACCCGGGAGTTGAAACCGAGGCGGGTCAGGAACATCTTCATCTGCTCGGGCGAGGTGTTCTGCGCCTCGTCGAGGATGATGAACGCGTCGTTCAGGGTGCGGCCTCGCATGTACGCCAGCGGAGCCACCTCGATCGTGCCGGCGGCCATCAGCCGCGGGATCGAGTCCGGGTCCATCATGTCGTGCAGCGCGTCGTACAGCGGGCGCAGGTAGGGGTCGATCTTCTCGTAGAGGGTGCCCGGCAGGAAGCCCAGCCGCTCCCCCGCCTCGACGGCCGGCCGGGTCAGGATGATCCGGTTGACCTCCTTGGCCTGCAGCGCCTGCACGGCCTTGGCCATCGCCAGGTAGGTCTTGCCGGTACCGGCCGGGCCGAGGCCGAAGACGATGGTGTGCTTGTCGATCGCCTCGACGTAGCGCTGCTGGTTGAGCGTCTTGGGGCGGATGGTGCGGCCCCGGTTGGACAGGATGTTCGCCGTGAACACCTCGGACGGGGCCGGGTGGGCCGGGTCCTCCGCGGCGCTCCTGAGCATGGTGATGGAGCGCTCCACGGCGTCCTCCGTCAGTGGCTGGCCGGTGCGCAGCACCAGCATCATCTCGGTGAAGAGCTGCTTGACGAGCGCGACCTCGGCCGGAGAGCCGGTGGCCGTCACCTCGTTTCCTCGGACGTGGATGTCGGCGTCCGGGAAGCCGCCCTCGATCACTCGCAGGAGCGAGTCGGCCGCACCCAGCAAGGTGACCATCGGGTGCTTCTCCGGAATGACTATCCGGGTGCTGGCGGCCGCCGCGTGGGCGGGCCGCTGTCCGTCGGTTCGGGTCTGCGGTGTGTCAGTCATGGGTCGGCGCTACGGCCTGCCTCATCCCAATCCGTCGTGTCGTGTGGCCAGGGCTCTCCAGGCCACCAGGGTACGCCGCGCAGATGTTCGCCGGAGCGGCACGGCGGCTTCGATGGTGGGGTCTGTCGCCCCGATGTGCGAGCGGTTTTTCGTCACCGCGCGCCCCGGGGGGCGCTCAACGGCGCGGCGGGACGGGGACCCTGGCCAGGTCCTCGGCGATCACGACCTCGCCGTCGAAGTGCTTCTCGGCCTCCGCGCGGTGCGCCTCCAGGTCCGGGTAGCGCTGCGAGAAGTGGGTCAGCACCAGTCGGCGCACCCCCGCCTCGGCGGCCACCCGGGCGGCCTGCGCGGCGGTCAG
The DNA here is from genome assembly GCF_042734215.1 of Kitasatospora sp. NPDC059673. Classification (NCBI taxonomy): domain Bacteria; kingdom Bacillati; phylum Actinomycetota; class Actinomycetes; order Kitasatosporales; family Streptomycetaceae; genus Kitasatospora; species Kitasatospora sp. NPDC059673. The sequence goes on from NZ_JBHWEN010000011.1 coordinate 81,989, forward strand.
GTGGCCGTGCTCCTCGGCGAGTGCGGCGTCCGCCTCCAGGAAGGTCGCCTCGATCGCCAACAGGTCGGCGCCCTCGGCGAGTTCAGCCACCCCGTCGCACAGCCGGGTGTCCATCACGAAGGCGAACCGCTGCCCGGGCCGCTTCTCCGCGACCTCCGCCAGCAGCACCGTCCGCCCGTCCAGCTCGACCCGGCCGTCGCGCTGCAGCTGCCCCACCATCGGTCCGCGCAGGCCGAGTTCGCGCAGCCGCTCGGGGCGCAGCCGGACGCCGTCCGGTTCGGTCAGCCGGTAGCCGAACGACTCCACCGGGTGCGACAGCCGCACCGCCGCCAGCTCGAACGGCGCGCCCGGAGCCTCCAGCGGGCCCGGCCCGGCGATCGGGCGCTCCCGCAGCTCGGCGGTGGCGTGATAGATGCTGGCGTGCCGCAGCCGGTCGAAGAACACCTGGCCGGACGCCGGGTAGTAGGCGTCCACCGGGTGCGGCACCCGGTCCAGGTTGATCCGCTGCAGGACTCCCGGCAGGCCCAGGCAGTGGTCGCCGTGGAAGTGCGACACCGCGATCCGGGTGATCCCGGTGGCGGTCACGCCCGCCTGCAGCATCTGCCGCTGGGTGCCCTCCCCGGGGTCGAACAGCAGCCCCTCGCCGTCCCAGCGCAGCAGGTATCCGTTGTGGTTCCGGTGCCGGGTCGGCACCTGGCTGGCCGTGCCGAGGACGACGAGTTCACGCTGCGACAACGCTCAGACCAGCCCCTCGGCGAGCTTGCGCCCGCCCAGCACGTGCACGTGCGCGTGGAACACCGTCTGGCCGGAGTCCGCACCGGTGTTGAAGATCAGCCGGTACGACTCCAGGCCCTCGCCCTTCGCGGCCTCGCCCGCCTCGACCAGCAGTTCCGCCGCGATCTCCGGCTCCGCGGCGGCCAGTTCGGCCGCGTTGGCGTAGTGCACGTGCGGAATCACCAGCAGGTGGGTGGGCGCCTGCGGGTTTATGTCCCGGAACGCAAGCGTCCGGTCGCTCCTGCGCACCACCGTCGCCGGGATGTCCCCCGACGCGATCTTGCAGAACACACAGTCCGCCTGCGGCTCCCCGGCCATCTCCCGCGCTCCTTCTGAACGTCCGTCACTGGTGACGACGACCATACAGGGGAGGGGGCGCGGGCCAACGCCCCCTCGGGCTGTCAGTCGATCGGCGGCGCGGCCTTGGCCGGGTTCGCGGCCAGCGCCTCCAGGGCCACCCGCACCGCGGTCTCCAACTGCGGGTCGCGGCCGGCCGCCCAGTCGTGCGGGGCGACGGCGACCTCGATGTCGGGGGTGACACCGCCGTTCTCCAGGCCCCAGCCGTAACCCTCCAGCCAGCTGGAGTACTTGGGCTGGGTGACCACCGTGCCGTCCACCAGGTCGTACTTGTTGTCGATGCCGATCACGCCACCCCAGGTGCGGGTGCCCACCACCGGGCCGATGCCGAGCGCCTGGATCGCGGCGTTGACGATGTCGCCGTCCGAACCGGAGAACTCGTTGGCCACCGCCACCACCGGGCCGCGCGGGGCGTCCGCCGGGTAGGGCTCGGGGCGGTCCAGGTCGCGGCCGCGGTTCCAGCCGACGATCCGGCGGGCCAGCTTCTCCACGATCAGCTGCGAGGTGTGGCCGCCGCGGTTCTCCCGCAGGTCGACCACCACGCCCTCGCGGGCCATCTCGATCCGCAGGTCGCGGTGGAGCTGCGCCCAGCCGGCGCTCTGCATGTCGGGCACGTGCAGGTAGCCGAGCCGCCCGCCGGACAGCTCGTGGACGGCGGCCCGCCGCCCGGCCACCCAGTCGTGGTACCGCAGCGCCTCCTCGTCGTCCAGCGGCACCACCACGGGGTGACGCTCGCCGCCGTCCTTGCCGCTGACGGTCAGCTCGACGGGCTGATCGGCGGTGCCGGCCAGCAGCGGGCCGGGGCCGGTCACCGGATCGACCAGGCGGCCGTTGACGGCGAGGATCGCGTCACCGGGGCGGATCGCCACGCCGGGCGCGGCCAGCGGCGAGCGGGCCCGCGGGTCGGAGGACTCTCCGGGCACCACCCGGGCCACCCGCCACACCTCGCCGTCACGGACCAGGTCCGCGCCGAGCAGGCCCTGCCGGCGAGCCGCCTCGGTCCCCCGGCCGGGCGGGATCACGTAGGCGTGCGAGGTGCCGAGCTCGGCGACCGTCTCCCACAGCAGGTCCACCAGGTCGGAGTGGCAGCCCGCCCGGTCCACCAGCGGCCGGTAGCGCGCCAGCGCGCCCGCCCAGTCGAAGCCGCCGAGGTCGGCGCGCCAGAAGTTGTCGCGCATCAGCCGGCCGTTCTCGTCGAACATCTGCCGCCACTCGGCGGCCGGGTCCACGCTGATCCGGATCCGGTCGAGATCGACGTCGGTGTCCTCGCTGTCGTCGGCCTTCTGGTCGGCGGGGACGATCCGCACGCTGCCGTCCTCCAGCACCGCCACCCGGGCGCCGTCCCCGGAGACCGCGAACGTGTCCACGCCGGTGAGCAGTTCCTCCACCTTGCGCTTCTTCAGGTCGTAGCGCTCCAGCGCGGTGCCGGCCGGGGCGTCGTCCAACGAGGCGGCGCTGTCGCCGAGTTCACCGCTGAACGGGATCCGGCCCCACAGCACGCCGTCCTTCGCCGCGCGCAGCGCCCCGAACCGCCCGGCGGCCACCGGGAACGCCACGATCCGGTCGGCCAGGCCCTCCAGATCGACCTTGGTGCTGGGCACCGCGGACTCGCTCTTGTCGCCGTCCTTGCCGTCCTCGTCCTCCCCGCCCACCGGCCGCCCGGCCCGCTGCGGCCCGAACGGCGACGGGATGTCGGCGGCCAGCGTCAGCAGGTACGGGCGGGTGCCGCCGGGGAACGACAGGTCGAAGACGTGCTCGTCGTACACCGGGTCGAAGGTGCGCACCGACAGGAACGCCAGGTGCCTGCCGTCCGAGGTGAAGGCCGGCGAGTAGTCGTGGAACCGCTGCGGTGTCGCCTCGCTGACGGTCCGTGAGGTGAGGTCGGCCAGCATGATCTGCCGCAGCGACCACGGCCCGAGCACCGGCTGCGACCAGGCCAGCCAACCCGAGTCCGGGCTGAACACCGGCCCGCTGACCTCGCCCTCGCCGCTGCGCGCCAGCTCGTGCACCGCGCCGTCGCTGAGCGCCACCAGCAGCAGCCGGCCGTCGTGCGAGGCCACAGCGAGCTGCCGGCCGTCCGGCGAGACGGTCAGCGACAGCACCCGGCCGAGCTGCCCGACCGCCAGCCGGCGACGCTCCGCGCCGAGCACCGCGGGCGCGTACTCGATCGCGTCCTCGCCCTCGGCGTCCGTCACCCACACCGCGCCCTGCGCGCCGTCCTCGCCGGGGACGACCCGCACCAGGCGGTTGCGCACCCCCGGCGTCTCGTCCAGCACCCGGGACGGACCCTCCCGGTGGGTCACCCAGTGCACGGTGCCGCGCACCACCACGACCGCAGCCCGGCCGGTGCGGTCGACGGCGACGGTCTCCACCTGCCCCTCGGCCCGGGTCGGATGCGGACGGCGGCTGCTGCGCGGGCCCGCCAGGTCGATCTCCAGCCGGCGCGCCTCCGCGCCCACCAGGTCGTCCAGCAGCCACAGGTCGCCGGCGCTCTGCCAGATCACCCGGGTGCCGTCGGTGGACGCCTGCCGGGCGTAGAACCCGGTGTCCGCCGGGCCGTGCGCCCGCAGGTCGCTGCCGTCCGGGAGGCTGGAGTACAGCCGGCCGACACCCTCGTGGTCGGACAGGAACGCCACCCGGTCACCCACCCACAGCGGGCACTCCAGCTGGCCGTCCAACTCGGCGTGCAGGCGCTCGAACTCGGCCGCCCCGATCCACAACTTGCCGGCCCGACCGCCCCGGTAGCGCTTCCAGTGCGCGGCCTCCCGGTTGTGCGTCCCCAGCAGCACCCGCCCACCGGCCGCCCCGGGCAGGACCGGCTCGAACGCCAGCGCCCCGATCGGCCCGTACGGCAAGCGCTCCGGCTCCCCGCCGTCCAACGGCACCGCGAACGCCCACGTCCGACGGATCGTCTCCTGCCCCGCCGTGGTGATCGCGATCGGCCGGCCGTCGGCACTCCACCCCACCAGCGCCGTGAACGGGCTCCCCCAGTACGTCAACCGCCGCGCCTGCCCACCGGCCGCCGGCGCGACATGCACCTCCGGCGCCCCGTCCCGCTGCGAGGTCCACGCCACCGTCCGCCCGTCCGGCGAGAACCGCACGGCGCCCACCGGCACCTGATCCGCCGTCAACCGCCAGGCCCGGCCGCCCTCGACGGGGGCCAGCCAGACATCGTCCTCAGCAACGAAAGCGACAAGGTCGCCGTGCAGGTGGGGGTGGCGCAGGTATCCGCGCGTCGAATCGGTCACCCGGCCACCATAGGGGGTGCGAAAACAGGGGCGCGGGGAACTGCGCGAAACGGAAGAAGCCTGACCGCAAGATCGCGACGCAGGACCATGGCTTGCACGTGCTCGCGACCCGGCCGTCGCGTCGGCGCTTGTCGCGCAGTTCCCTACGCCCAGCGCCCCGTGCGCCCCAGCAGCAACGCCCCCGCCGCAACCCCCGCCGTGGAGGTCCGCAGCACCGACGGCCCCAACCGGTACGGCTTCGCTCCGGCCTCGGCGAACGCCGCGATCTCCTCCGGCGAGACCCCGCCCTCCGGCCCCACGATCAGCACGATCTCACCGGAGGCAGGAAGCTCCGCCGTGGCCAGCGGCAGCGAGCCCTCCTCGTGCAGGACGGCGGCGAAGGAGGCCTTGGACAACAGCGGGAGCAACTGCCGGGTGGTCATCAGCTCGTGCACCTCGGGAAAGCGCAGCCGCCGGGCCTGCTTGCCCGCCTCGCGGGCGGTCGCCCGCCACTTGGCGAGAGCCTTCGCGCCGCGTTCGCCCTTCCACTGGGTGATGCACCGGGAGGCCGCCCACGGCACCACCGCGTCGATGCCGACCTCGGTCATGGTCTCGACGGCGAGTTCGCCCCGGTCGCCCTTGGGCAGTGCCTGGACCACGGTGATCCGGGGCGCCGGCGCCGCCTCCTCGCGGACGGCGGCCACCAGCACGTCCAGCGCATCCTTGCCGTGCACCGCCGCGACGGTGCCATCCGCACCGCGGCCGTGCCCGTCGGCGAGCGTGACGGCCTCACCGGGCTCCAGGCGCTTGACGGCGACGGCGTGCCGTCCCTCGGGGCCGTCCAGGCGGACGGTGGCGCCAGGGGTGGCACCCGCCAGGTCGTCGACGACGAACACCGGTGCGGTCATCGGAACAGGAACCCTCTCACGTCTCAGGCAACAAAAAACCCGGGCCGGAAGCGGTGGCGTGCACCACTCCCGGCCCGGAAGGAACAGGTCTCACCGACCGTTGAAGGCGTCCTTCAGCCGGGAGAACAGGCCCTGCTGGCCGGGCGCGAACTGGCCCGACGGCCGCTCCTCGCCGCGGATCATGGCGAGCCGCCGCAGCAGCTCCTCCTGCTCCGGGTCGAGCTTGGTGGGCGTCTGCACCTCGACATGCACTATCAGGTCGCCCCGGCCGCCGCCGCGCAGGTGGGTGATGCCGCGGCCGTGCAGCGGGATCGACTGGCCGGACTGAGTGCCGGGCCGGATGTCGACCTCTTCCAGGCCGTCCAGGGTCTGCAGCGGCACCTGGGTGCCGAGCGCGGCGGCCGTCATCGGGATGGTGACCGTGCAGTGCAGGTCGTCGCCGCGGCGCTGGAAGACGGAGTGGCTGGTCTCGGCGATCTCCACGTACAGGTCGCCGGCCGGGCCGCCACCGGGGCCGACCTCGCCCTCGCCGGCCAGCTGGATCCGGGTGCCGTTGTCGACACCGGCGGGGATCTTCACCGTGAGGGTGCGGCGGGCCCGGACCCGGCCGTCGCCCGCGCACTCGGGGCACGGGGTCGGGACGACGGTGCCGAAGCCCTGGCACTGCGGGCAGGGGCGGGAGGTCATGACCTGGCCCAGGAAGGACCGGGTGACCTGGGAGACCTCGCCCTTGCCGCGACACATGTCGCAGGTCTGCGCGGAGGTGCCGGGCGCGGCACCCTCGCCGTTGCAGGTGGTGCAGGTGACGGCGGTGTCGACCTGGAGTTCCTTGGTGGTGCCGAACGCGGCCTCCTCCAGGGTGATCTCCAGCCGGATCATCGCGTCCTGCCCGCGGCGGGTGCGCGAACGCGGGCCGCGCTGGCCGGTCGCGGCGCCGAAGAAGGCGTCCATGATGTCGGAGAAGCCGAATCCGGCCGCCCCGGCGCCGAAGCCGCCCGCGCCGCCGCCGTTCGGCGACAGCGGGTCGCCGCCGAGGTCGTAGACCTGACGCTTCTGCGGATCGGAGAGCACCTCGTAGGCGGCGTTGATCTCCTTGAACCGCTCCTGCGTCTTCGGGTCCGGGTTGACGTCCGGGTGCAGTTCACGGGCGAGGCGCCGGAACGCCTTCTTGATCTCGTCCTGCCCCGCGTCGCGTCGGACGCCGAGTACCGCGTAGTAGTCCGTGGCCACCAAATGCTCCGGTTTGTTCCGCCTCTAGAAGTGCTTGCGAGTGCTGCGTGACGGTCTCACGCAGCCTTGTTATGACTCGTCCAGGATCTGGCCGACGTATCGCGCCACCGCTCGCACCGCCCCCATTGTGCCCGGGTAATCCATCCGGGTCGGACCGATCACACCCAGCTTCGCCACGCTCTGGTCGCCCGAACCGTAACCGACGGAGACCACCGACGTGGAATTCAGGCCCTCGTAGGCGTTCTCGTGCCCGATCCGGACCGTCATCGCGGAGTCTCCGGTCTCACCCAGCAGGCGCAGCAGCACCACCTGCTCCTCCAGTGCCTCCAGCACCGGACGGATGGACAGCGGGAAGTCGTGGCCGAACCGGGTCAGGTTGGCGGTGCCCGCCAGCATGATCCGTTCCTCGTTCTGTTCGGCGAGTGTTTCGAACAGCACGGTCAGCACGGTGCTGACCGAGGGCCGGTCGGCCGGTTCGAAACCGGCCGGCAGGTCCTCCAGCAGGGTCGGCACCTCGGGCAGCCGGCAGCCGCCCGCCATGCCGTTCAGCCTGGCCCGCAGGTCTCCCAGCACGCTCTCGCCGACCGGGCCGGGGCAGTCCACCATCCGCTGCTCGACCCGGCCGGTGTTGGTGATCAGCACCAGCATCAGCTTGGTCGCGGTGAGCGGGACGAGTTCGATGTGCCGCACCGTGGAACGCGTCAGCGACGGGTACTGGACCACCGCGACCTGCCGGGTCAGCTGCGCCAGCAGCCGCACCGTGCGGGCCACCACGTCGTCCAGGTCGACCGCGCCCTCCAGGAAGTGCCGGATCGCCCGGCGCTCCGGAGCCGTCATCGGCTTCACCTCGGCGAGGCGGTCGACGAACAGCCGGTAGCCCTTGTCGGTGGGGATCCGGCCCGCGCTGGTGTGCGGCTGGTGGATGAACCCGTCCTCCTCCAGCGCGGCCATGTCGTTGCGCACCGTCGCGGGCGACACGCCCAGGTTGTGGCGCTCCACCAGGGCCTTGGAGCCGACCGGCTCCTCGGTGCCCACGTAGTCCTGGACGATCGCGCGGAGCACTGCCAGCCGGCGCTCGTCCAGCGGGCGCACGGACGGGCGCGTGTCGATCCGGCGGCCGTCGGGCTTGCCGTCGTCCGGCATGAGCACGCACCTCCGTCGTCGTCCGTTGAACCGGTGGTCGATCCACTCTGGCACTCAACTGGGCAGAGTGCCAGAACCGTACCTGCCAGTGTACGGCCCGGGCCTGATGGCAGGAACGGTCCGCCGACGTGATCCTCGACCGAAAACCGCGCCGCCGGGCACCGGCGGGCCGACACGGCCGCATTCCCATCGGATTCCCATCGTTCCGGATGGTGCCTGCGGGCCCCGCCGGTGGCAGCATCGAAGGCGAAGACGGCGAAGGAGAAGCAGCGATGTCGGCCTCACGGCAGCACTCCCGGTTCACCCCCGACCGCGGCCTGACCGGCCGGATGGTCACCACCATGTTCCTGATCGGCCTGCTCTACGTCGGCTTCACCGGGGTGCTGATCGTGCTGCTGCGCGGCGCCTGGCCCCTGGTGGTGCTGATCTCCGGCGGCCTGTTCGTCGCACAGTTCTGGTTCTCCGACAAGATCACCGAACGGGCGATGGGCGCCCACCAGGTCAGCCCCGAGGAATTCCCCCAGCTGCACGGCGCGGTGGACCGGCTGTGCGCGCTCGCCGACATGCCCAAACCGCGGGTCGCGGTCGCCCACAACGACATGCCCAACGCCTTCGCCACCGGCCGCAACCCGGAGAACGCGGTGATCTGCGTGACCACCGGCCTGCTGCGCCGACTGGAACCGGAGGAACTGGAGGGCGTCCTCGCCCACGAGCTCTCGCACGTCGCCCACCGCGACGTGGCGGTGATGACAGTGGCCGGCTTCCTCGGCGTGCTGGCCGGCGCGATGACCCGGATCGCGCTGTACGGCGGAATGATGGGCGGCGGCAACCGGAACAGCAACGACTCCAACGCCGCCATCGCGGTGATCATCATCCCGCTTGTCTCGATGGTGGTGTACGCGATCAGCTTCCTGCTGACCCGGCTGCTCTCCCGCTACCGCGAGCTCGCCGCCGACCGGGCCGCCGCCCAACTGACCGGGCGGCCGAGCGCGCTGGCCTCCGCGCTGACCAAGGTGACCGGGCAGATCGCCGCCATCCCGACCGAGGACCTGCGCAAGGCCCAGCCGTACAACGCCTTCTACTTCGCGCCCGCGCTGAGCGCCAAGGAGACCGCCGCGCAGCTGTTCTCCACCCACCCCTCGCTGGAGCAGCGCCTCGCCCAGCTGTCGAAGATCTCCTCCCAGCTCGGGCAGTGACCGCCCTCCACCCCTGATCAAGGAGCTCGCCCCGTGGGATTCCTGGACGCCCTGTTCGGCCGCAGCAAGCCGGTGAAGCCGGACCTCGACCAGCTGTTCGGCATCCCGTCGGCCGCGCTCACCCTGCAGGCGGCCACCGGCTTCCTCCCCACCGGCCTCGGCTCGGTGTGCTTCGCCGCCGTCGAGGGCGGCGCGTTCGCCGAGGTCCAGTCCCAGGTCCGGGCCCTGCTCGACGCCGACACCGAGCGCGGCGGCACCCCCGTCGAAGCCTCCCGCGACGACTACGGCTACTCCTGGCTGCTCGCCCGCCACACTCCCGACGAGCTCCCCGACCTGGTCAACGACCTGCACGCGGTCAACAGCGAACTGGAGGCCCACGGCTTCGGCCCACAGCTGCTCTGTTCCATCGTCGCCTTCCGCGACCCCGAGGGCCGCTCCCTGGGCCTGGTCTACCTCTACAAACGCGGCACCTTCTACCCCCTGTGCAAGCTCCCCGGCCAGGAGAAGCGCAACAACCCCCTGGAAATCGAAATCTCCAACCTCCTGCGCAACGACCTCCGCATCGAACCCGACCTCTCCCGCTGGTTCCCGGTCTGGGGCGCCCCCGGCCTGGACGACTGAGGGTCCGGCGGCTGACGGGCCGTCGGGGGTGGTTTCGTAGACTGCGGGGCATGCGCAGCAGGGAGTACGGGCCGGATCTGACCCCGCCGTGGAAGCGGCAGCAGCCCGCGCCGGAGGTGGCGGCGGAGCGGGATCTGGTGGTGGAGGAGGCCGCGACCGGGTTCTGCGGGGCGGTGGTGCGGTGCGAACGGACCGCCGAGGGGTTCACCGTCACGCTGGAGGACCGGTTCGGCAAGCACCGGGTGTTTCCGCTGGTGCCGCGCGGATTCCTGCTGGAAGGACGGGTGGTGACGCTGGTCCGGCCGACCGGACCGGCCCCGCGGCGCGGGCCGGGGCGGACGGCGTCCGGGTCGGTCGCGGTGCCCGGGGCCCGCGCCCGGGTGGCCCGCGAGTCGCGGATCTACGTCGAGGGCCGGCACGACGCCGAACTGGTCGAGCGGGTCTGGGGCGACGACCTGCGGATCGAGGGCGTGGTGGTCGAGTACCTGGAGGGTGTGGACGACCTGCCCGCGATCGTCGCCGAGTTCGTCCCCGGCCCGGGCCGCCGGCTGGGCGTGCTGGTCGACCACCTGCTGCCCGGCACCAAGGAGCACCGGATCGCCGCGCAGGTGACCGGCGACCAGGTGCTGGTCGTCGGCCACCCGTACGTCGACATCTGGCAGGCCGTCAAACCGGCCGCCCTCGGCTTCGCGGCCTGGCCCGAGGTGCCTCGCGGCGAGGTGTGGAAGGAGGGCGTCTGCCGCCGTCTCGGCTGGCCGGTGGACACCCCCGCCGCCTGGAAGCGGATCCTCGCCTCGGTCGACGGCTGGAAGGACCTGGAGCCGGAACTGCTCGGCCGGGTCGAGGAGTTGATCGACTTCGTCACCCAGCCCGGCAGCGGCTGACGGCCGTCAGGGGGTGGGGGTCGACGGGGCGGGTTCCACCCGGACGCCCGGGGGCACGCAGGACGGCACGGTGTCCACCACCCGGGCGCCGAAGGTCGACACGCTCTGCTGTCCGCCGACCGGGATGTGACCGGCGGTCAGCAGCACCGTCGAACCGGCCGGCACCAGCCGGGGGTCGATCCTGACCGTGCCGGGGCCGTCACCGGGCAGCACCCGGTCGTACTGCGCCCTGGCCCCCACCGGGTACAGCAGCGGGCAGTCGTCCGCACTGCTGGCCTCCTCCAGCCACGCCGCACGCACCCCGTACCGCTGCAGGGTGGCGACCATGCCCGGCAGGCCCGCCGGATCGCGCAGTTGCAGCGCGATGGTGCCGTCCGGCTCCCGGGTCACCGCGTACGCGGCGGTGCCGCCGTGCTCGCCGCCGAGCGCCACGGGCAGGACCAGCGCGGTGGCCACGGCGGCCGCGCCGACCGCGAGGGCGGCCAGCACCGGGCGGCGGCGCAGCACCCCGGGGCGGCGGGCGGGCTCGCGTTCGGCGGCGAGGGCGGCCAGTTCCTCGCCGAGCCTGCGCTCGAAGTTGCTGGTGGACGGGGTGCGGTCGGTGCTGGTCACGAGGTCACCTCGATCATCGGATCGGCGGGGGCGGCGGGGCGGGGCAGCAGCGGGCCCGGCCTCGGCAGGTCCTTGCGGGCGGGGCGGCGTTCGGCGCCGAGCAGCCGCCGGGCACGGTGCATGCGCACCCTGACGGTGGCCGTCGAGATGCCGAGCACCTGCGCGGTCTCGGCGGTGGTCAGGCCGTCCATGACGACCAGGTCGAGCACCTCCCGCAGCGGGGCGCTGAGGCCCGCGTGCCGCTGTGCGAGGTCGCGAACGGCGCGCTGGGCGTCGATCCGTTCCTCCAGGGCGAGGATGTCCTCCTCGTCGAGCAGCCGGCGGCCGGACAGCCGGCCGATCGCCCGGCGTTCCCGGTCGTCGCCGCGCCGGTAGCCCGCGATGACGTACCGGGCGATGCCGTACAGCCAGCCGATCGCGGTGCCGCGCTCGGGCCGGTAGCTGCCGGCGGCCTCCAGCGCGGCGACGAAGATGTCCGCGGTGAGGTCGGCCGCCAGGTGCGGATCGCTGACCCGGCGGGTGACGAAGTCGAGTATGGCGTTGACGTGCAGACGGTAGAACGCGCCGAAGCCGTCCGGAGTGGTCAGCTCCGCTGGACGGCCCTCGGGTCGCGCTTCGTGGCGTGGATGCTCACGGATGCGCATGCGTCCCTCCTCGGTCGGGGGACCCGGTGGGTCCCTTCACCGAGTACTTGGCCGCAGCCCCTCGGAACGTTTCACGCCCGTCCCGCCCCGTTGACGCCCGCCGCCGCCCGGCGCCGACTCAGTCGACCAGGTCGCGGACCACCGCGTCGGCCAGCAGCCGCCCGCGCAGCGTCAGCGCCGCCCGGCCGCGGGCGTACGGGCCGGGCTCCAGCAGACCGTCGGCGAGGGCCCGGTCGGCGGCCTTGCGGCCCGTGTCGGTGAGCAGGTCGAGCGGGCAGCCCTCGACCAGGCGCAGCTCCAGCAGGATCCGCTCGACCCGGCGGTCCTCGCCGGCCAGCACCTCGCGGCCGAGCGCGGGCGTGCGGCCCTCGGCGAGCGCCTGCGCGTACCCGGCCGGGTGCTTGGCGTTCCACCAGCGGACCCCGCCGACGTGGCTGTGCGCGCCCGGGCCGGCGCCCCACCAGTCGGCGCCCGTCCAGTACAGCTCGTTGTGGCGGCAGCGGCCCTCGGGGGTGGTGGCCCAGTTGGAGACCTCGTACCAGGCGTATCCGGCGGCGGCGAGCGCCTGCTCGGCCATCAGGTAGCGGTCGGCGTGGACGTCGTCGTCGATCATCGGCAGTTCGCCGCGCCGGACCCTCGCGGCCAGCCGGGTGCCGTCCTCGACGATCAGCGAGTACGCGGAGACGTGGTCGGGGCGGGCGCCGATCGCGGCGTCCAGCGAGGCCTGCCAGTCCTGGTCGGTCTCGCCGGGGGTGCCGTAGATCAGGTCCAGGTTGACGTGCTCGAAGCCGGCCGCGCGGGCCTCGGCGACGCACGCCTCCGGGCGCCCCGGGGTGTGGTGGCGGTCCAGGATCTGCAGGACGTGCGGGCGGGCGCTCTGCATGCCGAAGGAGATCCGGTTGTAGCCGCCCTCGCGCAACTCGGTCAGGTACGCCGGGTCCACCGACTCCGGGTTGGCCTCGGTGGTGACCTCCGCGCCCTCCGCGAGGCCGAACTCCTCGCGCAGCGTGGCCAGCATCCGCACCAGGTCACGGGCGGGCAGCAGGGTGGGGGTGCCGCCGCCGAGGAACACCGTCTGCACCGGCAGCTCGGTGTCACCCAGGACGCGCCGCGCCAGCCGGATCTCGGCGATCACGTTGTCGGCGTAGGTGTCCTGCGAGGCGACCGTGCCCGAGGAGCGCAGTTCGGTGGCGGTGTAGGTGTTGAAGTCGCAGTAGCCGCAGCGGCTGGCGCAGTACGGCACGTGCAGGTAGAAACCGAACGGCCGGGCGCCGAGTCCGTCCAGGGCGTGGGCGGGCAGCGAGCCGTCGGACGGCACCGGTTCGCCGTCGGGAAGTGCGGAGGGCATGCGCCCATTGTCCGGTACGGCCCGCGAAAGTCCGAAGGCCGTACCGGAACCGTGGGTGTCAGGCCTCGTTGGCACCCGCGTACATCTCGGTCACCCGGTCGGCGTAGTGCTTCTCCACCACCGGGCGCTTGATCTTCAGGCTGGGGGTGAGTTCACCGTGCTCGATGTCCAGGTCACGCGGGAGCAGAGCGAACTTCTTGATCGTCTGCCAGCGCTGCAACTCGCCGTTGAGCCGCTTCACATAGCCGTCGATCAGCTCCACGGTGGCCGGGGCCGCCACCACCTCGGCGTACGGCTTCCCGGCCAGGCCGTGCTCGGCCGCCCACGGCATGATCACCGTCTCGTCCAGACCGATCAGCGCGGTGCAGTAGTTGCGGCCGTTGCCGATCACCAGGATGTTGCTGACGAACGGGCAGATCGCCTTGAACTTGCCCTCGACCTCGCTCGGCGCGACGTACTTGCCGCCGGAGGTCTTGAACATGTCCTTCTTGCGGTCGGTGATCCGCAGGTAGCCGCCCGCGCCGAGCTCGCCGATGTCGCCGGTGTGGAACCAGCCGTCCGACTCCAGCACCTCCGCGGTCTGCTCGGGCAGCTCGTGGTAGCCGCGCATGACGCCCGGACCGCGCAGCAGGATCTCGCCGTCCTCGGCGATCCGCACCTCGGTGCCGGGCAGCGGGAGGCCGACCGTGCCGACCCGGAAGTCCTCCGCCCGGTTCACCGTGGAGCCGGCCGAGGTCTCGGTCAGGCCGTAGCCCTCCAGCACCGGGACGCCCGCGCCCTTGAAGAAGTAGCCGATCTCCGGGGCGAGCGCCGCGCTGCCGGACACCGCGCCGCGCAGCCGGCCGCCGAACGCCGCCCGGATCTTGGTGTACACCAGCTTGTCGGCCAGCGCGTGCTGCAGCCGCAGGCCCAGCGGGGCGCTCTCGTGGCCGTGCGCGACCTTGTTGGCCTGGATGGTCTGCGCGTAGTCGCGGGCCACCTTCGCCGCCCACAGGAAGATCTTGTACTTGGCTCCGCCCTCGGCCCGGGCCTTGCCGGCGATGCCGTTGTAGACCTTCTCGAAGATCCGCGGCGCGGACGCCATCAGGGTCGGGCGGATCACCGGCAGGTTGTGGATGATCCGGTCCACCCGGCCGTCCACCGCCATCACGTGGCCGGTGGCGATCTGGCCGGAGATCAGCGTCTTGCCGAACACGTGCGACAGCGGCAGCCACATGAACTGCACGTCGTCGGAGCGCAGCAGCCCGCTCTCCTCCTGCGCCACGCCCTCGTACGACCAGCAGTCGTGCACCAGGCGCACGCCCTTGGGGCGGCCGGTGGTGCCGGAGGTGTAGATCAGGGTGGCGAGCTGCTCCTTGTCCAGCGAGTCGATCGCCTTGTCGACCGCGTCCGGGTTCTCCTCCAGGTACGCGGCGCCGCGCTGCTCCAGCTCGGCCAGCGTCAGCACGGTCAGGCCCTCGGCCTGCGCCGCGTCCTCGCCCGCCGGGTCGAACAGGATCACGTACTCCAGCGCGGGCAGCTCGGCCTTCTGCTCGGCGGCCTTGCGCAGCTGGCCCGCGTTCTCGGCGAACAGCGCGCGGCTGCCGGAGTTGGCCAGGATGAACGCCGTCTCGTCGGCGTTGGTGCTCGGGTAGACCGTGGTGGTGGCCGCACCGGCGCACATGTTGCCCAGGTCGGCGAGGATCCACTCGATCCGGGTCGCGGAGGCGATCGCCACCCGGTCCTCGGCCCGGATGCCCAGTGCCATCAGGCCGGCCGCGACCGCGCGGATCCGCTCGTTCGCCTGGGCCCAGGTCAGCGACCGCCACTGCTCCGCACCCGGCGCGCTGTCCGCGGCCTGCTCGTCCACCGGGACCGGGTACCGGTACGCCTCACCGTTCGGCGTGGCCTTTACCCTGCTGAGCAGAAGGTGCGCCACGGAGGGCGGACGCCGCTCGATCATGGACTGCGCGGAACTCAACGAGGACCTCCGGGGACGGGTGGACCGAGAGTGGGTGAGCGACGGCCGTGGGGGCGGCCGACCAACCGACTTAACCGGTGAGTAACAAGAGGGCAATCAGCAGCCTAGGGGGTGAAAAGCCGTTCCGTAAGGGGGTGACGTGAGCTGGCACACTCACGGGGCGGCAGTGCAGGCACAGTGCAGGCACAGTGCAGGCTCAGAGTGACAGGCCCGGTCCACGGGTGAACGTTTTTCGCAAGTACCCGAATTTGGGATGCGCGCGTCCCACTCGAAGACGAGAGTGTCACGGTGCTTTTCAGACTTCTACGGGCCCACCTCGGCCCCTACTCCCGAGACATCACCGTGCTGGTGGTGCTCCAACTGATCTCCACCATCGGCATGCTCTACCTGCCGACACTGAACGCCGACATCATCGACAGCGGCGTCCTCAAGGGCGACACCGGGTACATCCTGCGGGTCGGCGGCGTGATGGTCGGCGTCTCGCTCGCCCAGGCCGTCTGCTCGATCGGCGCCGTCTACTACGGCGCCCGCACCGCGATGGCTGTCGGCCGCGACCTGCGCGCCGGGGTGTTCCGCCAGGTGCAGGAGTTCTCCGCCCGCGAGCTCAACCAGTTCGGCGCGCCCTCGCTGATCACCCGCACCACCAACGACGTCCAGCAGGTCCAGATGCTGGCGATGATGTCCTTCACGCTGATGGTCGCCGCGCCGATCATGTGCGTCGGCGGCATCATCATGGCGCTCAACCAGGACGTGCCGCTGTCCGGCCTGCTGCTGGCCGTAGTGCCGGCGCTGGGCGCCGTGGTCACCGTTCTGGTCGGCAGGATGCGGCCGCAGTTCCGCGGCATGCAGGACCGCATCGACACAGTCAACCGGATCATGCGCGAGCAGATCACCGGCATCCGGGTCATCCGCGCCTTCGTCAAGGACGACCACGAGAAGCAGCGCTTCACCGGCGCCAACGGAGAACTCGCCGACTACTCGCTGCGGGTCGGCCGGCTGATGTCGCTGATGTTCCCCATCGTCATGGGCGTGGTGAACATCTCCAGCGTCGCCGTGTTCTGGTTCGGTGCGCAACGCATCGACAGCGGCAGCATGCAGATCGGCGCGCTCACCGCTTTCCTCTCCTACCTGATGCAGATTCTGATGAGCGTCATGATGGCCACCTTCATGTTCATGATGGTGCCGCGCGCCGAGGTCTGCGCCGAGCGCATCCAGGAAGTACTGAGCACCCCCTCCAGCGTCGTCCCGCCGCTCGCCCCCGTCACCGAACTGCGCGCACACGGCACGCTGGAACTGCGCGGCGTCGACTTCCGCTACCCCGGCGCCGAGGTGCCCGTACTGCGCGGCATCGACCTGACCGCCCGGCCCGGCGAGACCACCGCCGTGATCGGTTCCACCGGCGCCGGCAAGACCACGCTGCTCGGGCTTGTCCCCCGGCTCTTCGACGCCACCGGCGGCGAGGTACTGATCGACGGCGTGGACGTCCGCGAAATCGACCCGCAGAAGCTCGCCGAGGTCATCGGCTTCGTCCCGCAGAAGCCGTACCTGTTCTCCGGCACCGTCGCCTCGAACCTGCGCTACGGCCGGCCCGAGGCCACCGACGAGGAACTCTGGCACGCCCTGGAGATCGCCCAGGCCAAGGACTTCGTGGAGAAGTTCTCCGAGGGCCTGGACGCCCCGATCGCGCAGGGCGGCACCAACGTCTCCGGCGGCCAGCGGCAGCGTCTGGCGATCGCCCGCGCCCTGGTCCGCAAGCCCGAGATCTACCTGTTCGACGACTCCTTCTCGGCCCTCGACTACGCCACCGACGCCCGACTGCGCTCCGCACTCGCCGGCGAGACCGAGGACGCCACCGTGGTGATCGTCGCCCAGCGCGTCTCCACCATCCGCGACGCCGACCGGATCATCGTCCTCGACGAGGGCGCCGTCGTCGGCACCGGCACCCACCAGGAGCTGATGGCCGACAATCCGACATACCGGGAGATCGTGCTCTCCCAGCTCACCGAGCAGGAGGCGGCCGCGTGACCACCCCCGACACCCCCGACGTGACCGAGCCCACCGCCCCCGACACGGCCAAGTCCGAAGCCACCCGGCCCGCATCCGACCCGACCCGGCCCACAGTGGACACGCCTGCGGTGAACACGCCCGACCTGGCCAAGGCCGGTGCCGGTGCCGGTGCCGGTGCCGAAGCGGGCGAGGAGGAGCAGGAGACGGTCTCCACCTCGCAGGAGGCGGCCGCCCGCCGTGGCGGGCCCGGCCCCGCGCGGTTCATGGGCGCCCAGGGCACCGAGAAGGCCAAGGACCTCGGCGGCTCCGCGAAGCGCCTGCTCGGCCTGCTGAAGCCCGAACGCAAGCTGCTGTTCAGCGTGTTCGGGTTCGGCGCGCTCTCCGTCGCCTCCGCGGTGGCCGGCCCCTGGGTGCTCGGCAAGGCGACCGACCTGATCGTCGCCGGAGCCACCGGACCGCGCTTCGCCGGCGCCCCGAGCAAGCAGGCCGTGCTCGACAACCTGCGCGCCAGGGGCGAAGGCAACATCGCCGACCTGCTCGCCTCGATCGACTTCACCCCCGGCCAGGGCATGGACTTCGGCGCCATCGGCACCATCCTGCTCTGGGTGCTGGGCATCTACCTGGCCGCCGTGGTGTTCGGTGTGGTCCAGGGCCGGCTGGCCGCGCTGGCGATCAACCGCACGGTGTTCCGGCTGCGCGAGGAGACCGAGGCGAAGCTGACCCGACTGCCGCTCAGCTATTTCGACCGCCAGCCGCGCGGCGAGGTGCTGAGCCGGGTCACCAACGACATCGACAACATCCAGCAGTCGATGCAGCAGACCATGGGACAGGTCGTCAACTCCCTGCTGACCATCGTCGGCGTGCTGGTGATGATGTTCTGGATCTCCCCTCTGCTGGCCCTGATCGCGCTGATCTCCGTCCCCGTCTCGGTAGTGGTCGCCGCCAAGGTCGGCAAGCGTGCCCAGCCTCAGTTCATCAAGCAGTGGGGCTCCACCGGCAAGCTGAACGCCCACATCGAGGAGATGTTCACCGGGCACAGCCTGGTGAAGGTCTTCGGCCGTCAGCAGGAGGCCACGGAACTCTTCCAGCAGGAGAACCAGGCACTTTACGAAGCCTCCTTCCGTGCGCAGTTCATCTCGGGCATCATCCAGCCCGCGATGATGCTGGTCGGCAACATCAACTACGTGCTGGTCGCGGTGGTCGGCGGTCTGCGGGTGGCCAGCGGCGCGCTGTCCATCGGTGACGTTCAGGCGTTCATCCAGTACTCCCGTCAGTTCAGCCAGCCGCTCAGCCAGGTCGCCTCCATGGCCAACCTGGTGCAGTCCGGTGTCGCCTCCGCCGAGCGGGTCTTCGAACTGCTCGACGCCGACGAGCAGTCCCCCGAGCCGCAGCGCCCCGAGCGCCCCGCCGAGGTGCACGGCCGCGTCGCCTTCGAGGACGTCTCCTTCCGCTACGACCCGGAGAAGCCGCTCATCGAGGGCCTCTCCCTGAAGGTCGAACCCGGCCAAACCGTGGCCATCGTCGGCCCGACCGGCGCCGGCAAGACCACCATGGTCAACCTCCTGATGCGGTTCTACGAGGTCAGCAGCGGCCGGATCACCCTCGACGGTGTGGACATCGCCGCGATGTCCCGCGAGGAGCTGCGCTCCGGCATCGGCATGGTGCTCCAGGACACTTGGCTGTTCGGTGGCACCATCGCCGAGAACATCGCCTACGGCGCCGAATCCGCCACCCGCGAGCAGGTGATCGCGGCGGCGAAGGCCGCGCACGTGGACCGCTTCGTACGCACCCTCCCCGACGGCTACGACACCGTCCTGGACGACGAGGGCACCGGCGTCAGCGCGGGCGAGAAGCAGCTGATCACCATCGCCCGGGCCTTCCTGGCCCAGCCCTCGATCCTGGTGCTGGACGAAGCGACCAGCTCCGTAGACACCCGCACCGAGGTGCTGATCCAGCGGGCGATGGCGGAGCTGCGCACCGGCCGCACCAGCTTCGTGATCGCCCACCGCCTCTCCACCATCCGGGACGCCGACGTGATCCTGGTGATGGAGAACGGTTCGATCGTCGAGCAGGGCAACCACGACCAGCTGATCGCTGCCGACGGCGCCTACGCCCGGCTGTACCAGGCGCAGTTCGCTCAGGCGGTGGCCGAGGTCGACTGACATTGCGTCAGCCCGCTGCCCGGCCGACCGGCTCGACCGGTCCGCCACCCCGGGGGAGGTCCGCGCCGCGGGCCTCCCCCTCGCGTATCGCGGCGAGGGCGAGAGTGGGGGCGAGAGCGGGGGCGGGGGCGGGGGCGGGGGCAGCTGGGGCCGGGACGGTCGCGGCGATCGGGGTGGTCGCGGCAGTCGTGGTGGTCGCGGCAGTCCTGGTGGTCGGGGCGATCGGGACGGTAGCGGTCGGAGCGGCCGGGTCAACGGTGGAGGCGGCGACCACGGCGGTGGCGGGTCGGCCGGCCGGGCGCTGGCCGAGCAGGGTGGAGCTCAGGGCGAGGGCCATGCCCAGCAGCTGCACCGCGTTGAGGGACTGGCCGAGGGCGGCCCAGCCGATCACTGCCGCCGACACCGGGCTGAGCAGGCCCAGGAAGGCGACCGAGGTGGCGGGCAGGCGGCCGATGCCGCGGAACCAGACCCAATACGCCAGCGCGGTGTTGGCCACCGCAAGGTAGCCGTACCCGAGCAGGTTGCTGCCACTGAGCGCGGGCGGGGCACCCTCGACCAGGGCAGCCACCGGGAGCAGCAGCAGACCGCCCGCGGCGAGCTGCCAGCCCGTCAGCGCGAGTGGGCCGACCCCCTCGGGACGCCCCCAGCGCTTGGTGAGCACCGTGCCGGCGGCCATCGCCCCGGCCCCAGCGAGTCCGGCCAGCACGCCGATGGCGTCCAGCCGGGCGGTGGCGCGCAGCACCACCAGGGCCACGCCGAACACACCGACGGTGCCGGCCAGCAGGGCCCGCCGCCCGAACCGCTCCCCCAGCAGGGGCACGGCCAGCCCGGCGGCCAGTAGCGGCTGTATCGCGCCGAGGACGGCGGCCACGCCGCCGGGCAGACGGTAGGCGGCGACGAAGAGCAGGGCGAAGAAGACGCCGATGTTGAGCGCGCCCAGCACGGCCGAGCGCCACCACCAGGAGCCGCTGGGCAGTCGTCGGGTGACGGCCAGCAGCACCAGGCCGGCGGGCAGGGCACGCAGAGTCGCGGTGAGCAACGGCCGGTCTGCGGGGAGCAGTTCGGTCGTCACGGCATAGGTGGAGCCCCACGCGAGCGGGGCGAGCGCGGTGAGAGCTACGGTTCGCATGGGAGATAGCTTAGCGCCAAGCTACTTGCTGTCGAGTCAATTAACGAAAGAAATCTCGGCTCTCACCCGCTCACTCCCGAGCGACCCTGTGCCACACTGGCGAAATGGACCGAGTTGACCTTCGCAGCACTGCGCACGACCCTGTGGACGCGATCGCCGACCAGTGGCGGCACGAGCGCCCGGACCTCGCCGACCGTACGGAGGCGATGGCCGCGTTCGGCCGGGTGCACCGGGTCTCCCGCGCGGTCAGCGACCTGATGGAGCAGGCCTACGCGCCGTTCGGCATCGGCCTCGGCGAGTTCGACGTCTTGGCCACGCTGCGCCGCGCCGGGGAGCCGTTCTCGCTGTCGCCACGCGAGCTGACCGCCACCTTGATGCTCACCACCGGCGGCATGACCGGCCGGCTGGACAAGCTGGAGCGGGCCGGTCTGGTCACCCGCTCCCCCGACCCGAACGACCGCCGCAGCCTGCGAATCACCCTCACCGACTTCGGCCGCGAGACGGTCGACCGGGCGGTGGCGGCGGGCACCGCCGTCCAGCAGCGGATCATCGACCGGCTGGGCGAGCAGCGACTGTCCGAGCTGAACACGCTGCTCCGGGATCTGCTGCACAGCGTGGAGACCACCCCGCACCCCGCAACGGCCCGCTTCTGACGCCTGCACCGCCGCCGGGCCGAACACCCGCGCGGCCGCCCCACCCGACACCGCGCAACCGTCGCGCCCGGCGCTCGGGCAGCCGTCCCGCCCGACGCCCGCACAGCCGTCCCGCCCGACACCCGCTCAGCACCGCCCGCCGCTCAGGCCGTTCGGCGCGCTACGGTTGGCGGATGCCCGATCCGACCGCCGTGGACACCGCACCCTCCGGCCCCGTGGACGCCTTCCAGGCCGAGCGCCGCTACCTGGGCGCGGTGGCGTACCGCCTGCTGGGCTCGGTCGCCGATGCCGAGGACGTGCTGCAGGAGGCCTGGCTGCGCTGGCAGTCGGCCGACCGGTCGGGCATCGCCGAGCCGCGCGCCTACCTGACCACGGTGGTGACCAGGCTCTGCTACGACCAGCTGGGTTCGGCCCGGGCCCGCCGGGAGGCGTACTTCGGCGAGTGGCTGCCGGAGCCGTTGCTGAGCACCGCGGAGTCCCCCGCCGAGCTGGCCGAGGTCGGTGAGGCGGTGTCGGTGGCGATGCTGGCGGTGATGGAGCAGCTGACTCCGGCCGAGCGGGCGGCGTTCGTGCTGCACGACGTGTTCGCGGTGGGTTTCGAGGAGATCGCCTCGGCGCTGGACCGCTCCCCCGAGGCCACCCGGCAGCTCGCCTCGCGGGCCCGCCGCCGGGTCCGGGACGGCGGCCGCCGCAGCACGATTGACCCGGCCGAGCACCGCCAAGTGGTGACGGCGTTCATCGCCGCGGCGACCGGTGGCGACCTGATGACGCTGATGGAGGTGCTCGACCCCGAGGTGGTCTGGCACGCCGACGGCGGCGGCATCGTCAGCGCGGGCCGCCGTCCGCTGCTCGGCGCGCTCCACGTGGGCCGGCTGGTGCGCAAGCTCGCCGAGCGCTCGGTGGATGTGGAGCGCCCGCTGGTGCCGATGCTGGTCAACGGCGAGCTGGGCGCGGTCTGGTACTCCGGGCCGGGCGTGATCGGCGGCGTGCTCGCGTTCACCGTCGCGGACGGCCGGATCACCTCCGCGTACGTGATGGTGAACCCCGAGAAGCTCACCCACCTCGGGAAGGCGTGACGCAGCTCACGGTCACACTCCCGCAGGCCGTCCCGTCCCCCTTCCGTATCCGCCAGCTGGCGGGGTTCGTGAAGGAGGACGAGATGACCGGCAAGCACATCGTGGTGATCGGCGCGGGCTACGCGGGGCTGTCTGCCGCCGCCGGGATCGGCCGCGGGCCGAACCGGGTCACCCTGATCGCCCCGGAGCGGCGCTTTGCCCACCGGGTGCGCCAGCACGAGATCGCCGTCGGCCGCCGGGTCTCCCGGCCCGACATCGCCCACGTACTGCGCGGCCGCAAGGTCGACCACCTGCCCACCCGGGTCGTCGAACTCGACCTGGCCGGACGGAAGGTGGTCACCGAAGACGGCAAGCGGATCCCGTACGACACCCTGGTGTACGCACTCGGCAGCCAGGTCGCCTGGAGCGACGTGCCCGGCGCCGCGGAGCACGCGTACTCGGCGGAGCAGGCCGAGGAACTGCACCGCCGGATCACCGACGCACCGGCGCCCGGAACGATCGCGGTGGTCGGCGGTGGCGCGACCGGCATCGAACTGGCCACCGAACTCGCCGAGGCCCACCCGTCCTGGCAGGTCCGGCTGGTCGCGTCCGGCCCGGTCGGCGGCTGGCTGTCGGCACGCGGGCGGGCGCACATCCTGGCGGTGCTCCACCGGCTCCGGGTCCAGGTGGACGAGGCGCGCCAGGTCACCGCCGTCACCGCCACCGGGCTGCAGACGCCGGCCGGCCCGATCCCCGCCGACGTGGTGGTGTGGGCCGGCTCGCTGGAGCCGCACCCGCTGGCCGCCGACTCCGGTCTGGCCGTCACCGAACGCGGTCAGGCCGTGGTGGACGACCACCTGCGCTCGGTGTCGCACCCCGACGTGTACGTGGCCGGGGACGCCGCCGCCACCAGGGTGCCCGGCATCGGACAGCTGCGGATGGGTTGCGCCACCGCCCAGCCGCAGGGCCGCTACCTGGGCAAGCTGCTCAGCGGACGCACCGACAAGCCGTTCGCGTTCCGCTACCTCACCCAGTGCCTGAGCCTGGGTCGCGGCGAGGCGCTGGTGCAGCTGATCCACGGCGACGACTCGATGAAGCCCCGGGTGGTGACCGGCGCGGCCGGTCGGCTGGTCAAGTCGGCGATCGTCCACGCGCTACCGCTGTCGCTGCGCTGACCGGCCGCCGGCCCACCGAGAGTGCTGCCGGTTCGCCGTCCGGAACGGCAACGGGCCGGGGCCCCGTGCGGGGACCCCGGCCCGTCGGGCCGACCGTGGGAGCTACTTCTTCTCCTTCGGCGGCTCCGCGTCCGTCGACAGCGCGGCGATGAAGGCCTCCTGCGGGACCTCCACCCGGCCGACCATCTTCATCCGCTTCTTGCCTTCCTTCTGCTTCTCCAGCAGCTTGCGCTTACGCGAGATGTCACCGCCGTAGCACTTGGCGAGAACGTCCTTGCGGATCGCGCGGACCGTCTCACGGGCGATCACCCGGGAGCCGATCGCGGCCTGGATCGGCACCTCGAACTGCTGGCGCGGGATCAGCTTCTGCAGCTTGCCGGCCATCATCACGCCGTAGTTGTAGGCCTTGTCCTTGTGCACGATCGCGGAGAACGCGTCCACCGCGTCGCCGTGCAGCAGGATGTCGACCTTGACCAGGTTGGCGGACTGCTCGCCGATGGGCTCGTAGTCCAGCGAGGCGTAACCGCGGGTCTTGGACTTCAGCTGGTCGAAGAAGTCGAAGACGATCTCGGCCAGCGGCAGGGTGTAGCGCAGCTCCACCCGGTCCTCGGAGAGGTAGTCCATGCCCTGCAGGTTGCCGCGGCGGGACTGGCAGAGCTCCATGATCGCGCCGACGAACTCGTTGGGCGCCAGGATGGTGCCGCGCACGACCGGCTCGTACACCTCGGCGATCTTGCCGGTGGGGAACTCGCTCGGGTTGGTGACGGTGTGCTCGGTGCCGTCCTCCATGATCACCCGGTAGATCACGTTCGGGGCGGTGGAGATCAGGTCGAGGTTGAACTCGCGCTCCAGGCGCTCCCGGATGATCTCCAGGTGCAGCAGGCCGAGGAAGCCACAGCGGTAGCCGAAGCCGAGGGCGACCGAGGTCTCCGGCTCGTAGACCAGTGCGGCATCGTTCAGGCGCAGCTTGTCGAGGGCGTCGCGGAGCAGCGGGTAGTCCGAACCGTCCAGCGGGTACAGGCCGGAGAACACCATCGGGCGCGGGTCCTTGTAGCCGCCGAGCGGCTCGGTGGCGCCCTTGTTCTGCGAGGTGATGGTGTCACCGACCTTGGACTGCCGGACGTCCTTCACACCGGTGATGATGTAGCCCACCTCGCCGACGCCGAGGCCGTCGGCGACCTTCGGCTCCGGCGAGATGACGCCGATCTCCAGCAGCTCGTGGGTCGCGCCGGTGGACATCATGGCGATCCGCTCACGCTTGGTGAGCTGGCCGTCGACCACTCGCACGTAGGTGACCACGCCGCGATAGGCGTCGTACACCGAGTCGAAGATCATCGCGCGGGCCGGGGCCTCCTTGATGCCGACCGGGGCGGGGATCTTCTCGACCACGTGGTCGAGCAGGTCCTCGACGCCGAGGCCGGTCTTCGCGGAGACCTTCAACACGTCGTCCGGGTCGCAGCCGATGATGTGCGCGATCTCGGCCGCGTACTTCTCGGGCTGGGCGGCCGGCAGGTCGATCTTGTTGAGCACCGGGATGATCGTGAGGTCGTTCTCCAGCGCCAGGTACAGGTTGGCGAGGGTCTGCGCCTCGATGCCCTGGGCCGCGTCGACCACCAGGATGGTTCCCTCGCAGGCCGCGAGGGAGCGGGACACCTCGTACGTGAAGTCCACGTGGCCGGGGGTGTCGATCATGTTGAGGATGTGCGTCTTGCCCGCGTTCTCACCGGTCCGCGGCGCCCACGGAAGGCGGACGGCCTGCGACTTGATGGTGATGCCGCGCTCGCGCTCGATGTCCATCCGGTCGAGGTACTGGGCGCGCATCTGCCGGGGGTCCACCACGCCGGTGATCTGCAGCATCCGGTCGGCGAGCGTCGACTTGCCGTGGTCGATGTGGGCGATGATGCAGAAGTTGCGAATCACCGCCGGGTCAGTACGGCTGGGCTCTGGCACGTTGCTGGGGGTCGCGGGCACCTTGGTCCGATTTCTGATCCGATCAATATGGTTCCGCCCATCCTCCCATGCCCGAGGGCCGACCGGTCTTTCCGCCCGTGCTGGCATGCGGCACGATCTCCGCATGATCTTGGAAAGCGCCCTGCTCGATGTCCGCCCCGGCCAGGAGGACGGCTTCCTCGCCGCCTTCGCCGAGGCCCGCCCGCTGATCGCCGCCCAGCGGGGTTTCCGCTCCCTCGAACTGCGCCGTTGCCTGGACGACGGCCGTACCTCGCGCTTCCTGTTGCAGGTCGGGTGGGAGACCCTGGAGGACCACACCGAGGGCTTCCGGCGCTCCCCCGAGTACGGGCGCTGGCGCGAACTGCTGCACCACTACTACGACCCGTTCCCCGCGGTCGAGCACTACAGCGAGCCGCTGATCAGCGGCTGACGGGGGCGCCGGCCGTGATCGCGCCCCCGGTCCGGTTTGGGCGGCGCGGGGCGGCCCTGGTAGCGTGGGCGGCTGCACTCCGCCCTCGGCATGCCCTCTCGGCTGGTACCGGCGGCGGGCAGTGCGACCCGTTGAACTGCCGATTCACACAGACTGAGGCTCTTTCGTGGCGAACATCAAGTCCCAGATCAAGCGCAACAAGACCAACGAGAAGGCGCGCCTGCGCAACAAGGCCGTCAAGTCCTCGCTGAAGACCGCTCTGCGCAAGGCCCGCGAGGCCGCTGCCGCCGGTGAGAACGAGAAGGCCGTCGAGCTGGCTCGCGCCGCCTCCAAGGCCCTCGACAAGGCCGTCAGCAAGGGCATCATCCACAAGAACCAGGCCGCCAACAAGAAGTCGGCGATCACCAAGCGCGTCAACGTCGCTGCCTGATCCTGGTCCTTCCCGTACGGCCCGGCCGTACGACCCGGTGCTCCGGCACCACCTCGGACGGCGTGAATCCGCGGCCCTCTACCCGCCACCGCCGACCGTCCGCTCCCGGGAATCCGGCCCTCTACCCGGATTTCCGACGAGCTGTACAACCCGTACCGCACGCGGCCTGCGTTCGCCACGCGGGTGCGGTACCTGATGAACCACGGGAGTCTCCCCTCAGGGAGCTTCCCCCGACTGCCCGCCCGGTCCCCACCGGGCGGGCAGTTCGCGTTTCCGGGCCCCGTCGGACTCTGTTCGCCCGGCGGACATGATGGTCGACCACCGCCAGCCGTGGTGTTCAACCACCGTGCGCAGAAAGGGGATCGGCGCGAACGATGCGGCGAGGTAGGGTGCGTGGGTGCCTGACACTGCCCGTGCGTGACCAACTACTCGGGGGAACGATGCCGACTCCGCCGCCGCATCCGCTCCAGGGCCACAGCTCCACCAGCAGCTTCTCGCGCAGCCTCCGCACCTCACCGGCAACAGGCGTCAGAACCGGCACGGTCACCACCATCGGCCCCGACGGGCCCTCCACTGGCGGCGGCCGCCCGAACGGAACGGGCACGGACCGGCCGAGCCCCAGCCGTCCGAGGCACGGACTGCGGTGGGGCATCGGTGGCGCCCTGGTCGCCTCGGCGGTATGGGCGGCCACCATCCTGACCGTCCCCTCCCTGATCAACGACGACTCGACGCCGCACACCCCGAACGTGGCTGGCTACCGGATGGTCGACAACCTGTGCACCACCGCCCGCCTGACCACCTTCAGCCAGCTCTACCCGACCCCGTCGGGCACCCCCTACCACTACACGACGCACCACCGGGCGCTGGACGAGATGTACTGCAGCCAGTACCGCAAGAAGGTCGGCGGCGACCAGGACTACTACACCCTCTACCTGCAGGTGCAGCTCCACCACGAGGTGGACCCGCGCCCGGAGTTCGACGCACAGCGCGAGGGACTGGCCCAACGCCGCTACCAGATCAGCCCGGTACCCGGCCTCGGCGACGCGGCCTACATCGGCTACCTCGACGATCCCGACCGCAGCAACCCGGGCCAGCACTACCTCACCCAAGTCGTGTACGTCCGCCAGGGCGGCATGACCTGCTACACCAGCTGGTCCGCCTCCTACCAGGACGGCAAGACCGCCGCCCCCGACCGCGAGCAGATCCGCACCGCGCTCCTGTCCGACACCCGCGAACTCCTGCGCACTCTCGGCGGACCCGTCTGACCCACTCCGGCGATCCGCCCGACCGGTGCAGGGAGCCGCCTGACACACCTCGGCGATCCGCCCGACCGGTTCGGGGAGCCGCTCGACCCGATTCGGCGAGCCCGCCAGGAGCGTTGCCGGGCGCGGCACAAGACGGGCGTGGCTCAGTACGGGCGGGAGCTGGCCCGGGAGGCACGGGCCACGGCAACCACGGCGCACTCCAGGGCGTACGCGGGGTCGTCGGAGCCACCCTTCACGGCAGCGTCGGCCTCGGCGACGGCAGTAAGAGCGGCGGCCACGCCATCGCCCGTCCAGCCGCGCATCTGCTGGCGGACCCGGTCCACCTTCCACGGCGGCATACCCAGCTCGCGGGCCAAGTCGCCGGGGCGCAGGTTCCGGCCGGCGGTGGCGAGCCGACCGATGCTGCGCACCCCGGAGGCGAGCGCGTAGGTGATACCCGTGGGCGGCTGGCCGACAGCCAGCGCCCAACGCAGCCGCTCCAGCGCTTCGGCGGCCCGGCCGGTGACGGCGAGGTCGGCCACCTCGAAGCCCGTCGCCTCGGCCCGGCCGCTGTAGTACTTCGCGACCGCGGTCTCGTCGATCGGGCCCTCGATGTCCGCTGTCAACTGGCTGCACGCGGCCGACAGTTCGCGCAGGTCGCTGCCCAGCGAGTCGAGCAGCGCCTGGCACGCCTCCGGGCTGGCGGCCCGCCCCAGGGTGCGGAACTCGTTGCGGATGAACGCCAGCTTCTCGCTCGCCTTGGTGAGCTTGGCGCACAGGACCTCCCGTGCGCCCGCTTTCTTCGCCGCGTCCAGCAGGCCTTTGCCCTTGGCGCCGCCCGCGTGCACCAGCACCATGATCACTTCTTCGGCCGGAGCCTCCAGGTACGCCTTGACCTCCTTGACCGCGTCGGCCGCGAGGTCCTGCGCCGCCCGGACCACGATCACCTTCCGCTCCGCGAAGAGCGAGGGCGTGGTGAGTTCGGCCAACTGCCCGGCCTGCAGCGCTCCCGGCGCGAGATCGCGCACATCCGTCTCCGGATCCGCCGCTTTCGCCGCCGCCACCACTTCGGCGACCGCACGGTCCAGCAGCAGCTCCTCCTGGCCGACCGCAACGGTCAGCGGGGCGAGCAGGTCGTCGGGTGCACTCTTCCTGGCCATCGCCTACCAGGATCGCACGCCGTGCCGACAGGCTTGCCCCGGCACGTCCCGTCAGACCGGACACCCGGCACGGAACCTGGGGCGGGGCCGCCGCCGTCCCGCCTACGGGGCTGGGGAGAATGATGGCGTGATCAAGAACAATGACTGTCAATTGCTCGTCCTTTCTGACCGCGACGCTGCGGATGAGATTGCCGAGGAGTTGAGTGCGCGCTGGCCCGACCTGGGCGACGTGGAGGTGGTCCGGGACTCCCTCGCCGGGGAGGACGATGCCGAGGACGCCCAGTGGATCGTGGTCGTCGAGGCCCCCGAGGACGAGGGCTGGACGCCGCAGCTGCTGACCGAACTCGACCGGCTCGTCGCCGAGCAGGACGGGTGGCGCGAGCAGGACTGACCCACCGCCCCGACCCGCTGGGCCCGTCTTGGTACCCGCCCGAGCGAGGTGACCCCACCCGCTCGGACGGGCGCTGTGTCTGCACTGCTCGGCTCGCCGGTTCGAGCTGCCGCCGCCATCGGCAGGCCGAGGCGCCCCGGCATCAGCCGTGAGCAGCGCGCTGGTGGGATGCCACTGCCAGGGAGCTCGCGTCCCCCAGCACCGCGATGTCCCCCACCCGGTCGGTGCGGACCACCGTCGTCCCCAGCGCTCTTAGCCCCGCCATCGTCTGCGGCGCCGGATGCCCGTACGGGTTGCCGGTACCGCAGGAGATCAGGGCCAGCCTCGGACGGAGCCCGGCCATCAACGCCCAGTCCTGGTGGGCCGATCCGTGGTGCGCCACTTTCAGAACGTCCACCCGGCCCAGTCCCGAAGGACCAGCGCCGCCGTAGCTCCCGACCGAGCCACTTCCGCTCACCGTCTCCGCCTGGCCGTCGGACACTTGGCCCGTACCGCGCACCGCTGCTGACGCCGTCCCCATAGGAGGGGGTGGAGCCCGCTCGGCCGGTCGGACCCCTGACGGCAGGCCGAGGGCGAGCAGGGCCGCTTGGGCTGGGGGTTCCAGGTCACCCAGCAGGGCTACCCGGATCGGGGCGCCGGGTGGGCCGAGGGTGGCGAGGATCGCGATGCTGGAGTTGTTGGGACCGGTCGCGTCCAGGGCCAATGGCGAGGCCGGCCATAGCACTTGCCAGGCGAGTTGGGCACCGGCCGTTCGACGCTCGCCCCGCTGGGCCCGCAGCACCGGCACTCGACTGCCGGCTGCCCAGTGCAGCACCCTGCTCCGCTCCCCTTCGGGCTCGTCCGAGGTGGTCACCTCAATCGCGCCGACGGACCGGCCGCGCAGAACCCCGGGAATTCCCTCGACGTGATCGGCGTGGAAGTGAGTGAGGATCAGGACCGGCACCCTGGTCACCCCGAGATCCCTCAGACAGGCGTCAGCCGACTTGGGATCTGGCCCGGCGTCCACCACTACCGCACTGCCGGGCTCGACCGGCAGGACAGTCATGTCGCCCTGCCCGATGTCACACATCGCCAGCCGCCAGCCCCCGGCGGGCCAACCGGTCGCCAGCCGCGTCACGACTGGCGGGCGCAGCAGTACCACCGGAAGCACGACGGCAATCGCGAGCACGAGCCACACCCTGGGTCGCCGGCGCCTTGGCCGACGCCCGCCCAGCAGCGGCGGCAGCGCCCAGGTCAAGGCGACGATGACCACCACCAACAGTGCCGAGCCGAACAGTCCACTGGGCCAGGCGAGTTCGGCACCGGGAAGCTCGGCACCCCGCCTGGCCACGGTGGCCAGCCACCCGACGGGCAGCGCGGCAAGGTCCACCAGGAACTCCGCCGCCCCTTTCGACAAGGGGGCCACCGCGAGCGCGCCGAACCCGAGCAGGGTGGCCGGCGCGACTGCGATCTCCGCCAGTAGGTTGCACGGGATTCCGACCAGACTGACCCGGGGTGCCAGCAGGACAGTGACGGGAGAACAGAAGGCCTGCGCCGCCGCGGTGGCTCCGACCGCCGATGCGAGGTGGTGCGGCCAGCGACGCGCGCGCAGCGCGGTCGTCCACCTCGGGCCGAGAATCAGCAGCCCTGCTGTGGCAAGTGCCGAGAGCAGGAACCCGAAGGAGCGGGCCAAGTAAGGGTCCACCAGAACCAGAATCAGTACAGCGCCGGCCAGTGTGGGCAATCCTCGTCTCGGTCTGCCAGTGGCGAGGGCCAACAGTCCGATCAGGCCGGTGGCGGCTGCTCTGAGCACGCTCGGGTCGGGTCTGCAGATGGTGACGAACGCCAGCGTCAGGCCCGTTCCGAGCAATGCTGTCGTACGGAAGGAGAACCCGAGCAACCCAGCCAGCCCGCCTCGTCCGGGCATTTCCGAGTCGGTCGACGCACCCCCGACCAGGACTGCCAGGATGATCGCCAGGTTGGCCCCGCTCACCGCCACCAAGTGCCCGAGGTCGGTCGATCGGAATGCATCTGCCAGATCGTCCGGAAGCCTCGTCACATCACCCACCACCAGCCCGGGGAGCAGTCCGCGAACGTCGGGCGACAAGTGATCGCAGGCATCGCGAAGCCCGCTGCGGAGCTGGGCGGCAAGGCGTTGCGGGAGGTTGGGCGGAGCAAGGATTCTGGGTGGTCCTTGCGGGGCGAGCAGGGCCGCCGAATCCGTCCGGGATCGCGATGCCGAGCCCCCGCCTGTGGACGGGCTCGCCTGCCGATCCGGCAGCACCTCTGCCTGGACCTCAAGTCGGGTGGAGGGAATCAGCTGCTGCCACTGCTCCGAGTCCCGAGTCCGGATGAGGAGCGTGACGGGTGTTCTGGTCACGGTGGGCACCGCGCCCGCCTGCTCGGCACCGGCGACTGGGCGGACACGGGTGACGAGGGCGGAGACGGTGAGGGTCGGTTGGGAGAGGACGCTGCCCTGGGTGTGTGACCCGTGCAGCTTGGGGTCACCGGTGATGGTCGCCTCAACGGTGACCTCCGGGTTGGCAGTTCGGCCGCCCTTGGAGTGGGACGGGGCGGCCTGTTCGTCCGCATCCGGGGGCTTCTCCGGACCGCCCGGGGAGCCCAGCTCTCCCCGGGCGGGCGTCGGCGTCGGATGGGTCAGGGCAGGAAGCGGGCCGCGGTGCAGGTCGGCGGTATGGAGGACGGTGGTGGTCGCCGCCGCTGCTGCGGTGAGCAGGACAGCGGCCACGAGTCGGTGAATCGAGCGGCGAGGTCCTTTCGAGGTGAGGAGGCTGATAGCAGTCACGCCGCCCATCAAGGCGCTCAGGAGCAGCGCCGGGTGGTGTCTCGTGTCCAGGTCGAGGACGGCGGCGGTGACCAGCCATGCGGTGATGGCCGGGAGGAGGAGCCGGTAGTCGGTTCGGTCGGGGACAGTGGGGGGCAGAGCCGGCATCGGGCACCTCCTCTCGGTGTGTTCGTTGGTCGACTTGTTGATTTGGCGGCTGATGGCGCAGCGGAACGGCCGTGCCACACCAACCAGAGCTGTACGAGGGGCGAGGGGCAGCTCCATATCTGGCAGGCGGTTGCAGAGGCATCGGGTGGGCCCGGACAGAGCGTCGTGCGAGCGGCCGTACCTCCCTCAGTCGGTGGGAACGGGGACGCGGGGCTTCGCTCAGCAACTGGGCGCTAGCTCATGGGCAACCTCCTGGCAGGAGAAGGGTCGTAAGGGTCACAGCGTCAGGAGCGGCTTGAGGTCCTCGTACTTTCGGGGGCCGATGCCGGGGACGTGACGCAGTTGGTCGAGGGACTGAAACGGGCCGTGTGTCAGGCGGTACTGGAGAATGCGCTGGGCCAGAGCCGGCCCTACGCCTGGCAGTGAGTCGAGCTGTTCGGCGCTGGAGTGGTTGAGGCTGACTGGTCCGGCTGGAGCGGCAGGGGCACCGCCGGGGGCGTTTTCGACACCTACGAGAATCTGTTCTCCATCAATGAGTGGGCGGGCAAGGTTGAGCAGGCTGGTGTCCGTCCCGGGGATCGGGCCACCGGCGGCGGCCAGGGCATCCGCGACCCGTGAACCTGCGGGGAAAGTTCGTAGGCCGGGATCCTGGACCTTGCCGGCGATGTGGACGACCAGCGACGGTCCGACTGGTTGGTGCGTGGGTACTCCTTCCGTTGCGCGGTCGGCGGTGGATTCGGCGATGGCAGTGGCGGGGACGGCGACGGGGTGCGGCCGTCCCAACCAGAAGTGCTGTGCGGCGTAGCCGATGGCGAGGACAAGCAGGACGGTGAGGCCGAGAACGGCACGGCGGTCGAAGGCGAAGGCCCCGGGGAACCGGAACCGCAGCGGTAGTCGCGGGTGGTCGGTGTGGTGGGACATGGCGGTCGGTGCGGGAACTGACGGTGCGTCGATCTGGGGTGGCGGATCCGGATCCGACTGGAGGTCGGCCCAGTTGCCCAGCGGGGTGTCAGGAACGGGTGGCGGCAGCGACTCGGCACCGGACGTGGAGGCAGGCGGGTCTCGCTCCGGGATCGCACCAGGCTGAACTCCGGGCAGTCCGACCGCCGGATCCGTGAAGCTCGGAGTGGCCGCGCCTGCCGAGCGCGCGGACGCTCCGTACAGCGCCAGAACGCGCGGCGACGACAGTGCGCGTAGCGGATCTGGAGCGGTCGTCGCACGTGCCACTGCCCACTCCGGCCCGGGAGCAGCACTGGCCGCCACACGAACCGCGGGCACTGACGAGTCGCCACTGCTCAGTTCTGCCGCCCCTGTGGGCTCCGAAGCCCCGGACACTGACTCGGCAGCCAGCCCGGAGGTCGGCCCGGAAGGGCGAAGGTCAGAGGGCTGGAGGGGCGGGAACAGCAGGCCGAGGCGGGCTCGGGCAACGGCGTTGGTCTGGCGACGACGGGCTTGGGGTGTGGTGATGGTCCTCATGGCGAGGAGAGTAGGACCGGCCTGGCATGCCGTCAGGAAATTGGGCCGACCCTGTGGATAACTCGGGCCTGTGGATAACTCTCGTCGCTCGGACGAGTGAGTTTGGTACTGCTCAGCGCGGGGATGCGACGAGCGGTGCCACCACGACGGCCAGCAGGCCGGGGCCGACGTGTGCGCCGATGACGGCGCCGACTTCGCTGACGTAGAGCTCGTTCACCGTCGGCACCCGCTCGCGCAGCCGCTCGGCCAGCGCCTCGGCCCGTTGCTCTGCGGCCAGATGATGGACGGTGATGTCCACCGGCTGTGCACCCGCGTGCTCGACGGCGATCTCCTCGAGCCGGGCGATGGCCCGGGAGGCGGTGCGGACCTTCTCCAGCGGCTCGATCCGGCCGCCTGCCAGATGGAGCAGGGGCTTTACGGCGAGCGCCGAGCCGACCAGCGCCTGGGCGGTTCCGATCCGACCTCCGCGCCGCAGGTGCTCCAAGGTGTCGACATAGAAGAATCCGCTGGTGACGTCGGCCCGCCGCTCGGCAGCGGAGACGACCTGGTCCAGGTCCGTTTCGGTGCTGCGGCGGTCCGCTTCGATGTCGGAGCGAACTGCTGCCACCTCAGCCCGGGTGGCGTCGAGGGCCTCGGCCAGTGCGGCAGCGGCCAGCACACAGCTTCCCAGTGCCATGCCGACCAGCCGACTGTCGACCACCCTGACCGGGATCGGTGCCGTGGCGGCGGCCAGCTGGGCTGCCTCCGCCGTACCGGAAAGCTCGGCGGACAGGTGGACGGAGACGACTCCCCGCGCGCCGGCCTCGGCGGCTGCCCGGTAGGCAGCCGTGAACGTTTCGGGACTGGGCCGGGAAGTGGTCACCCGGCGCTTGGCTCGCAGGGCCTCGGCGACGTCGTTAGGGGAGATCTCGACGCCTTCCGCGAAGACCTCGTCACCGACCGCGACACTGAGCGGTACCACCTCGATGCGGTGCCGGTCCACCGCTTCTTGGGGCAGATACGCAGTGGAATCCGTGACAAGTGCGAGGTGGCCGAGCATGAGGCGGAGGTTACCCTCCGCAGGGCCAGGATGACAGTGCCCGTCCTGTGGCGGTTTGACCTTCGCAGCAGCGGGTAACCCTCAGCGCACGGACAGCAACCACCTCCAGGCGCGGGGTCAGGGGTGGTTAGGTCCGGCCGGGTTCGGCTTGCGCAGGCGGTCGGCGAGGCGGGAGAGCGGCTCGGCAGCCAGCCCGAGAAGCTCCTCGGCACTGGTCTGGCGACCGGAAGCTATCCCCTTCCGGCGGTCGGCGGGGTGATCGGCGGAGGCAGCAGCAGCCCGGGCACCGGCAGTGGGGACAGCGCCGGCAGCGAATTCGGAGTCACGGTCGGCGGCGGGCTCGGCAGGGGTCCAGTGCCGCAGCGCACCGGCCTCATCCTGGCATTCCTTGCTGAGCCGGGCGAGCTCGTCATCCGCGAAGCGGCGCATGCGGTCCTGGGCGGCCCATCGCAGGGAGTCCGCGGAGTGCGTGATCCGTTCGGCACGCTCACGCAGTTCGGGGAGCTTGGCGGTGACGCGGCTGCTCATCGGCTCGCGCTCCAGCAGGCGCAGTTCCGCATCGAGTTCGGCGGCGTGCGAGTCGAGCCGGGCAAGGAGCTGGAGTGAGTCACTGAGCTGGCCATCCTGCGGGAGGCCGCCCTGCAGGACCTGGCGGGTCGAGTCCAGCGCGGTGCGCAGGGAAAGACGGAGGCCGGCGATCTTTCCGTGGTCGCCAGGCTTGGTCATGCTCTTCGCCCTGAGGGCGGCGTTCTCCATCGCCCTCTGAGCGTTGGAGCTGTGCCGATCGATCTTGGCGGCCACCGCCTTCGCCGCCTTGACCGTCCCGACCACTGCCATCACCAACAGCGTCACACCGAGCAGCGCGACCAGCGCTACGACGACACCGAGCGCTTCCATCGGGAGCCCACCTTCCGCCCGTGACCGGCGGCGGTCCACCGAGTGCGGCCCGCCCTGTCCACCGGTCTCCACCGTAGCTCGGCCCGGCAGGAGACAGCAGATGTTCAACCGCTTGGAGATCGGAGATCAGGGACAGCTCAGGGATTTCCCCCAAGCGATCACCCGGAGACCGCCAGTACACACTGCCCGGTCAGACCACCCACGAAGAACGGAGCCACCTTGTTCGAGGCCTTCCACCGCTTCCAGCACATTCGAGCAGTCCGCCGCACTCAAGGAACCCAAGGATCCCGAAGAACCCGACGCATCCCACACGTCTGGCGCGCCCTGCTACTCCCCATCCCCCGGGAATCGGTCTTCCCGTGCCCGTGGACGGCGAAGGGCCGGCCACCCCGAATCCGGGGCGACCGGCCCTGCCGATCTGGCGATGCTTCAGCAGAGGTGGCGTCAGCCGGTGACGATGTTCACCAGCTTCGGGGCGCGGGCGATGACCTTGCGCACCTCCGCGCCGCCGATGGCCGCGACCACGGTGGGGTCGGCCAGGGCCAGCGCCTCCAGCTCGGCGTCCGAGATGGACGGCGAGACCTCCAGGCGGGCCTTGACCTTGCCCTTGATCTGCACAACACAGGTCACGGTCTCGTCGACCACGTATGCCGGGTCGGCCACCGGGTAGTCGGCGAACGCCAGCGACTGCTCGTGGCCCAGGCGGCGCCACAGCTCCTCGGCGATGTGCGGGGCCAGCGGGGCGATCAGCAGGACGATCTGCTCGGCGACCGAACGCGGGGTGGATCCGCGCTTCACCAGGAAGTTGTTCAGCTCGATGGCCTTGGCCACGGCGGTGTTGAACCGCAGGCCCGCCATGTCACCCCGAATGCCGTCGATCGTCTTGTGCAGCGCGCGCAGCGTCGCCTCGTCCG
This sequence comes from Kitasatospora sp. NPDC059673, assembly GCF_042734215.1. Lineage (NCBI taxonomy): Bacteria > Bacillati > Actinomycetota > Actinomycetes > Kitasatosporales > Streptomycetaceae > Kitasatospora > Kitasatospora sp. NPDC059673. Next base: position 117,937 of record NZ_JBHWEN010000011.1, read on the forward strand.
GCTCCTCGTCCGTCACCACCAGCTCACCGGTGACCTCCGAGACGATGTTGCGCCACAGCCGCTGCAGGAAGCGGTAGGAGCCGACCACGGCACGGGTGTCCCACGGGCGGGAGACGTCCAGCGGGCCCATCGCCATCTCGTACAGGCGCAGGGTGTCCGCACCGTACTCGTCGGAGATCTCGTCAGGGGCGACGGCGTTCTTCAGCGACTTGCCCATCTTGCCCGCCTCGCGGCGGACCTGCTCGCCCTGCCAGTAGTACTGGCCGTCGCGCTCCTCGACCTCCGCTGCGGGAACCGGGAAGCCACGGGCGTCGCGGTACACGTCGGCGGTGATCATGCCCTGGTTGAACAGCTTGTGGAAGGGCTCGACCGAGGAGACGTGCCCCAGGTCGTGCAGCACCTTGTGCCAGAAGCGGGCGTACAGCAGGTGCAGCACGGCGTGCTCGGCACCGCCGACGTACAGGTCGACGCCACCGGCCGGCTTGTCGGCGGTCGGGCCCATCCAGTACGCCTCGTTGGCGGGGTCGACGACCGAGGTGGAATTGACCGGGTCGACGTAGCGCAGCTCGTACCAGCAGGAACCCGCCCAGTTGGGCATGGTGTTGGTCTCGCGGCGGTAGGTCTTCACGCCGTCGCCCAGGTCCAGCTCGACGTTGACCCATGCCTCGTTGCGAGACAGCGGGGTCTTCGGCGAGGACGCGGCGTCGTCGGGGTCGTAGGTGTGCGGCGAGTAGTCGTCCACCTCGGGGACCTCGACCGGCAGCATCGACTCGGGCAGCGCGTGCATCGCGCCGCTCTCGTCGTAGACGATCGGGAACGGCTCGCCCCAGTACCGCTGGCGGCTGAACAGCCAGTCGCGCAGACGGAAGTTGACGGTGCCTTCGCCGATGCCCTGCTCGGCCAGCCAGGCCGTCACCCGGGCCTTGGCGTCGATCACGGACAGGCCGTTCAGCGACAGGCCGTCACGCTCGGAGTTGATCAGCACCGAGTCGTAGGTGTCGAAGGCATCGTCCCAGGCGTGCGGGTCCTCGCCGCGGCCATCGGTGGGCTGGACGACGCAGCGCATCGGCAGGTTGAACGCCTGCGCGAACGCGAAGTCGCGGCTGTCGTGCGCGGGGACAGCCATGATCGCGCCGGTGCCGTAGCCCATCAGCACGTAGTCGGCGATGAACACCGGGATCTGCTCGCCGCTGACCGGGTTGGTCGCGAACGCACCGGTGAACACACCGGTCTTCACCTTGGCGTCGGCCTGGCGCTCCACGTCGGACTTGGCAGCAGCGGCTGCGCGGTACGCGGCAACGGCCTCGGCCGGGCTCGCGGCACCACCGGTCCACTCCTCGCGGGTACCGGTCGGCCACTCGGCCGGGACGATGCTGTCGACCAGGGCGTGCTCGGGGGCCAGCACCATGTACGTGGCGCCGAACAGCGTGTCAGGGCGGGTGGTGAAGACCGTGACGGTGGCGCCGCCGACGCCGAAGTCCACCCGCGCGCCCTCGGAGCGGCCGATCCAGTTGCGCTGCTGCAGCTTGATCGCCTCGGGCCAGTCCAGCAGGTCCAGGTCGCTGATCAGACGGTCCGCGTAGGCGGTGATCCGCATCATCCACTGGCGCAGGTTGGACTTGAACACCGGGAAGTTGCCGCGCTCGGAGCGGCCGTCCGCGGTGACCTCCTCGTTGGCCAGCACGGTGCCCAGCCCGGGGCACCAGTTCACTGGCACCTCCTTGGAGTAGGCCAGCCGGTACTCACCCAGCACCTCGTCACGCTCGACACCGGTCAGCTCGGCCCAGGCGCGACCGCCCGGCACCTCGCGCTCGCCGGACTCGAACTGAGCGACCAGCTCGGAGATCGGCCGGGCCTTGGCGGCGTCCTCGTCATACCAGGCGTTGAAGATCTGCAGGAAGATCCACTGGGTCCAGCGGTAGTACTCGGGGTCGATCGTAGAGATCGAGCGGCGAGAGTCGTGGCCCAGGCCCAGTCGGCGCAGCTGCCGGCGCATGTTGGCGATGTTGTCCTCGGTGGACACCCGCGGGTGCACGCCGTGCTGCACCGCGTACTGCTCGGCGGGCAGGCCGAAGGCGTCGTAGCCCAGGGTGTGCAGGACGTTGTGCCCGTTCATCCGCTGGAAGCGGGCGTACACGTCGGTGGCGATGTAGCCCAGCGGGTGGCCGACGTGCAGGCCGGCACCCGACGGGTACGGGAACATGTCCATGATGAAGCTGTGGGGCTTCGCGGCGACGGCCGACCCATCGGCCAGCGGGCCGGTCGGGTTGGGGGCGTTGAACGTCCCCTCCTTCTCCCACAGGTCCTGCCAGCGGGACTCGATCTCGGCGGCCAGCGCGGCGCCGTAGCGGAAAGGCTCGGTGGCGGCTTCGGCCGCGCCGGAAGCGGGGGTCGTCTCGCTCATGGTCCTTCAGGCTCCATCGTCATCAGTCAGCGAACAGGCCGTAGAAAGCAGAAAACCCCTCCGCAGGAGGGGACGCCACGCCGACTCCGGCACCCAAGCCGGTCCTGGTCAGCGCGGCCGGCTAAGAAGCAGGCGCACAGTTCGCATGGGCTCAGGGTACCGCACCCCTTCAACACCCTTTCGCGTCACCGCGTCAATCCCCCAACCACGCCCACAATCACGCCCCGGCCAGCTCCCCCATCCACGAGCGGAGTCGTCTTCCCGCCTGCTGCGCCTGCACCCGTGCCAACGCCCGCACCCGCACCCGCTACCCCGCCCGCTCCGCCCGCTCCCCCTGCTCCGCCGAACCGTCCAGCCGCTGCGTCGGTCCGGCCGCCCGCTCCACCACCCTGGCTACTCGGGCTCGTGCTACGCCTCCGCACGCATCGCGGTGTCGAACTCGCGCAGGGCCCGCGCCACGCGGGCGGACTGCATGCCGGCGGCGAGTTGGCGGGCCCGGTCGGCGGTGTGCTCGGCGTCGGTGCGTTCGCCAGTGCGGCGGTAGGAGTCGGCAAGGCGCACCATCAACAGCGCCTTGACCCGGGCGCGTTCCGGGGTGAACGTCTCGATCGCGCCCTGCAGCAGGCCGCGGGCCTGCTCGTGCTCGCCGAGCAGCAGGAAGCCCTCGCCGATCATGCCTTCCAGGTCGGCGCGTTCCTGGTCGTGCCCGTCCAGCCCCTCCAGCACCCGGAACGCCCGCTCGGCCACCGCCTCGGCGCTGATCTGCTCGCCCTTGCGACCGTGCGCGCGGGCGATCCGGCCGAGTTGCAGCGCCCGCTCACAAGGTGTCAGCACGTCGTCGGCGGCGCGGAGCGCGGTGGACAGCATCGCCACCGGGTCCAAGCCCCGGCCACCGGAGTTGTAGGTCGCCTGGACGGCGAGGCAGCCGACCACGCCGACACCGAGCCGGGAGTCGCCGGAGACGTGGGCGGCACGCAGAGCGGCGACGAAGGCGCGCTGCGCGGCGGCGTCGTTGCCCATGTCGTAGTTCGCCCAGCCGACCAGCCTGGCCAGCTTGCTGGCGGCCCCGTACAGCTCCCGGCCGAGCGGCTCGTCGTAGTTGCCGAGCTCCAGCAGCTTTCCCACCATCGCGAGTTCGGCCTTGGCCAGGTCGAGGATCAGTCCGCCGCCGTAGGCGCGCTCCAGGCGCTGCTTGGACTCGTAGGACAGCCGCAGGTCGGCCAGTTGCTCAGGGGCGATCCGCAGCGCGCCCTCGCCACCGGTGACGGGCGGCGGCGGGGAGGCCCAGTGCCGGGCCGCCTGCTCCAGTTCGTCGCCGCGGAACAGGTCGGTGAGCCGCACCGGTGCGCCGTCCGCGCCGGCCTCGCGGAGCGCGGTCTGCGCGGTGTCGGCGGTCCACGGGTCGGTCAGCAGTCGGGGCGACAGCATCTTGGCGCCCCGGTTGGAGCCCATCTGCCCCCACAGCTGCTCGTACGTGACGGCGATGCCGACACTGCGGCCGAGGACTTCGCAGACGGTCTGGTCGTGCGGCGAGCGCGGCACCATGCCCCGGTCGCGCCACTTGTAGGGCGCGGTCGAACTGATCGCCATGCTGGGCGGCAGCACCGCGTTCACCTCGCGGGCCAGCCGCTCCGGGCTCCATCCCAGCTGGTGGAGTATCCGGGCGAGCTCGTCGTTCCGTTTTCGCGCCAGATCGGCCATGGCACGACGGTAGCCGCCCCGCGCCCCGGGCGGCAGAGGAGGCGACGGAACGACCGAAGGCCGCCCCTTGCGGGACGGCCTTCTGTCTACTGTGGAGCTAAGGAGAATCGAACTCCTGACCTATTGCATGCCATGCAATCGCTCTACCAACTGAGCTATAGCCCCATGCTGTTACTGCTACTACTGCTGTCACCTGCGGTTTTCCTTGCGGTCCCCCTTGGCGACACCGATAACTGTACACGGTCGACGGTCCAGGCCCTAATCCGTTCCGGGCGCACCATGGGCCGCCCCGGGAACGCCGAAGGCCGCCACCCGTCTCGGGTAGCGGCCTCGCGGAACTGCTGTGGAGCTAAGGAGAATCGAACTCCTGACCTATTGCATGCCATGCAATCGCTCTACCAACTGAGCTATAGCCCCGCAACACTGATGACCACTCACGGACCATCGGTGCGGAGTGGAGCTAAGGAGAATCGAACTCCTGACCTATTGCATGCCATGCAATCGCTCTACCAACTGAGCTATAGCCCCGCAGTTCCGCGACTCTCGCCCCCGGTTTCCCGTCTGCGTTCCTCGCTGCGAACGAGGAAGACTCTAGCTGGTCAGAGCCGGAACTGTGAAATCCGGGTCGGGAGACCCTCAGGTCCCGTCGCCGATACCGCCTCAGGTCGTGCCTCAGGTCTCGTCGCCGATGACCGGCTGCGGGAGCGTGCCCGCGTTGTGCTCCTGAAGCCGCCAGCCGCGTGCGTCCTGCCCGAGCACCGACCAGCAGCAGTTCGAGAGACCGCCGAAGCGCTCCCACAACTGCGGATCCATGCCCAGCAGCCGGCCGATCATGGTGCGGATGGTGCCGCCGTGGCTCACCACCACCAGGGTGCCGCCCTCGGGCAGCTTGCCGACGGCGTCCAGCACCACCGGGACGGCCCGATCGGCCACCTCGGTGGAGAGTTCGCCGCCGCCGCGCCGGACCGGCTCGCCACGGACCCATGCCTCGAACTGCTCCGGATACCGCGCCCGGATCTCGGAGTTGGTGAGCCCCTGCCACTCCCCCGCGTAGGTCTCACGGAGACCCTCGTGGTGCTGCACCTCCAGGCCAGTGAGCGAGGCCAGCTCGGCAGCAGTGCGCCGGGCCCGCGTCAGGTCGGAGGAGATCAGCACGTCGGGGCGGAGCGCAGCGAGCAGCCGGGCGGCCCGCTGTGCCTGGAACAGCCCCTGTTCGGTGAGGTCGACGTCAGTGGTGCCCTGGAACCGCGATTCGAGGTTCCAGGGCGTCTGGCCGTGCCGCCAGAGGACGATGCGCGGCCACACCCCCGAGCGGCTCAGAGGTCGCCCCCGGAGACGGCGTTGCCGGCGGCGTCGGTGACGGCGTTCTCGGGCCGGTTGCGGGTCGCCAGCGCGTCCTCGGGGAGCGGCAGTTCGGGGCAGTCCTTCCACAGGCGATCGAGCGAGTAGAAGGAGCGCTCCTCGGAGTGCTGGACGTGCACCACGATGTCCAGGTAGTCGAGCAGGATCCAGCGGCCCTCGCGCTCGCCCTCGCGGCGCACCGGCTTGGTGTCGAGCTTCTCGCGCAGCTGCTCCTCGATCTCCTCGGCGATCGCCCGGACTTGGCGGTCGTTGGCGGCGGAGGCGATCAGGAAGGCGTCGGTGATCGACAGCACCTCGCTGACGTCGAAGGCGATGATGTCGTGCGCCAGCTTGCCGGCCGCCGCCTGCGCGGCGACGGTGATCAGTTCCTGGCTTCGGTCGGTGACGGTCACGATGCTCTTCCGGATCGGCTGTGGGGATACCTTCCCAGGATCTCACGAACGCGCCGGGGCCCCGGAGTGATTTCCACCCCGGGGCTCCGACCGCACAACCGGACCGCACAACCGAACCACACAACCGGACCGCCCGACCGGTCAGCACAACCAGGACTCACAGTCGCGCCTCACAGCGGGGCCAGGCCTTGCCCTGGCACTACGGCGAAGACGGCTGCGGCGGCTGGTAGTCCTTGCCGAGCATCAGCACCAGGTCCGCGTTCTGCGAATCGGTGACCTTCTTCACCACCGACTCCGGCAGCCCCAGGCTGATTGCCAGGGTGCGCGCCGCCTCCTTCTTGGCGTCGTCGGTGTAGCGGATCTCGGAGGTCGCCTGCGCGGAGGCCTTCGCGGTGGACGGCAGCGCTTCCATACCCGAGTTGGTGACGATCACCTTGGCGGCGGTCGCCGCGTTGTCATTGCCGGAGGCGTTGACCACGGTGACGCGGGTGGTGCCGCCGGTGCCCTTGGCCTGGCCGAGGGTGCCGCCGAGGATGTCCTTCACCTGCTTGCCTGCGGTGGCGTCGTCCAGGGTGCCGTCCGGCTTGACGGTGAGCTGGGTGGTGGTCAGGTGTCCGGCCTTCGCCTGCTTGGAGAGGTTGACCAGGACGCCGGCGAGCGCCTTTTCCGGCAGCGACGGGTCGGCGACGGACATCATCCGGTGCACGTCATCGGTGGCGTCCGCCAAGTTGACCGGCATCGTGTTGATCACCCCCGCCATCACCTGCCCGAAGCGGGCGAGTTGGGCCTCCCGGGCTTCGCCGGGGGCCTGCAGGGTGGCGTAGGCGACGGCAGCGGGGCCGCTCAGCAGAACGTCCTTGCCGGCGGCGGCGAGCACCTTGCCGTCCGGCTTGTTCTTCTCGCGTACCTCGGCGTTGGTGTCCACCTTGATGCCGCCGAGCTGAGAGACCAGTATCTGCAGGTAGGGGGTGTCCAGCCGCCAGGTGCCGGCCACCTTGGCGCCGAGCACGGTGGACAGGCCGTCGCGGGTGGCGGAGGGACCGATGGCGTCCATGGACTGGCCGACGGTAACGCTGGCGGTCTCGCCGTTGCTGGGCAGTTGGAGGGTGTCGGGGAGCAGCAGCACGGTCGCCTTCTGCCCGCCCTGGTCGTCGACCAGCAGCGCGGTGGTGACCTTGCCTCCCTCTTCACGCAGGTGCAGAACGTTGACGTACCGTCCGCCGGCCGCCTTGGTCGAGTCGTTGGAGTCGTCGAAGGCGCCGGACCACCACAGGTAGCCCACCGCGCCGGCCGCGAGTACCGCCAGCACCACCAGCAGGGCGATCAGCCGGTTGCGCAGCCGTCGCCGCCGCTCGGCCCGGACTTCACTGCGGGACTCGGCGAACTTCAGCCAGTCGATGGCGTCCTCGGAGTCCTCCGTCACCTCGTCGACGAAGTTGAACTCGCCCGTGGTGTACGAGTCGTTCGCCGCGCCCTTGGCCCGGGCGGCAGCCGCAGCCGCCCGCCCGCCGACCAGTTCGGACGGCTCGGACAGCCCCTCGGCCTCCGGCGCCGCTGCCGACGCTGCCGCAGCCGCCCGCGCCCGGGGCGGCATCCCCGCACCGGCCGGCGCCCCGGCCACCCCGGCCTGCGACGGCACCCGCCCTGCGGTCCCCTGCCCTGCGGCCCCTTGCCTCTCGGTCACTCGGCCGTCGAGCACCTGCCCACCCGGTGCCTGCGCACCCAGTGCCTGAACGCCCGGCGTCTGTCCCGGCACCTGCGGCTGCTGCTGGTAGAACCCCTGCGCGGGCTGCTGCTGTCCGTAGTACGGGTCCTGGGCCTGCTGCCCGTAGGCGTCCCCGACCGTCCCCCCGGCCCCCTGCTGGCCGCCGAACTGCTGCGCGTACCCGCGCTGTTCGAACCCCTGGGCCGCGTGGCCCCGCTGCGCGTACCCGGCCTGCTGCGCGTACCCGGCCTGCTGACCGTGCCCGGGCTGGTCGCCGCCGTACGGGTCCTGTCCGTATGCCCCGTGCTGCCCGACCTGCTGCGCACCCTGCTGGTCGTACCGACCGTAGGAATCGGCCTGCCCGTACGGCGGCTGCTGCTGCCCGTGGCCCGTCTGCTGCTCGTACCCCTGCTGCTCGAACCCGGACCGCCCCTGTCCGGGCTGCTCGTACCCGGACGACTCGTACTCGCCCTGGCCGTACCCACCCTGGCCGTATCCGCCCTGGCCGTACCCACCCTGGCCGTATCCGGCCTGCCCGTACCCGGACGACTCGTACCCGGAGGACTCGTACCCGCCCTGCTCGAACGCCTGCTGCTCGTAAGGCTGTTGTTCATACAGCGACTGCTCGTACGGCGGCGTCTGCTGTTCGTATCCCTGCGGGGGGTAGTGCCCGGGCTGCTGCTGGTAGGGCGATTGGGGCTGGCGGCCGTACCACTGCTCGTCGTCGGACGTTCCGGTCATGCGGTCCCTCCCAGGGATCAAGGCCGGGCCGACGCGTACAGCGCCCGCTTGTGGATGTAACGGACCACGCCGTCCGGCACCAGGTACCAGATGGGTTCGCCCTTGGCGACCCGCATCCGGCAGTCGGTGGAGGAGATGGCGAGGGCGGGCACCTCTACCAGCGAGACGCCTCCGACCGGCAGGCCGGTGTCGGAGAGAGTATGGCCCGGCCTGGTGCAGCCGATGAAGTGTGCGAGGTCGAAGAGTTCCTCGGAGGAGCGCCAGGAAATGATCTGGGCGAGGGCGTCGGCGCCGGTGATGAAGAAGAGTTCGGCGTCGGGGTGCAGGGCCTGCAGCTCGCGGAGGGTGTCGACGGTGTAGGTGGGGCCGTTGCGGTCGATGTCGATCCGGCTGACCGAGAACTGGGGGTTCTCGGCGGTGGCGATCACCGTCATCAGGTAGCGGTCCTCGGCCGGCGAGACCTGCCGGTCGGACTTCTGCCAGGGTTGCCCGGTCGGGACGAAGATCACCTCGTCCAGGTGGAAGGCGCTGGCCACCTCACTGGCGGCGACCAGGTGCCCGTGGTGGATGGGGTCGAAGGTGCCGCCCATCACTCCCAGCCGGCGTCGCCCGCGCGGCGTACTGGCCGGCGCGGAGGTGCCCGGCGCGGTGTCCGTCCCGGGGGTGTCGACCTGCTCTCTCATGGCGCCACACCTTACGCGACCGGGGTGTCCCGGGGATTCCGCCCGTTTGCGGGCCCGGGGCACTCCGTGTCCACCACCGCGACAGGCGGCGGCGCGGCCGGTCAGCGGTCGCGGTTGAAGCGGGTGGTGACGAAGAGCAGCAGCAGGAGGATGGCCAGCGCCGCCCCGCCCGTCAGGAAGGGGTTGAGGCTTTCGTGGTTTCCGCCCTCCTCGGCGAGGACGGCGAGGGTGGGCAGGGCAGCAGAGGTCATGATCGGCGGGACCTTCTCGGCTCGGTGAGGACCAGGCGGTCACGGACCGTGCGGCCCGCGGGGCTCATCGTACGGGGGCCTGACACGCAACCGCGCGGCGGCCCACCGCGTCTGACCACCAGTGAGCGGTCCCCGGCCATCACCCGGTCGCCGGGCTCACGACCTGGGGCAACACCAGCCTCCGGGACTCAGCCCCGCTCGGCCGCCTCGGCGCGGGCCCGCTCGCGCTCGGCGTCGCGCTTGGCACCGTCACGGCCGGCCCGGGCGATCGCCCACACCAGCAGGCCGACTCCGACGAAGGAGGCGATCAGGATGATCCTCAGGAACAGGCCGGGGCCGTTCTCGCTGGAGATCGGTCCGGCGAGCTGGACCAGGTCGGCAGGGGACATCACGGGGCTCCTTTTCGGTACGGCACAGCCAGGGTAGACCCGTTTATCGCCCGACCCGCCCCACACCCCGCCCCACCCGCACCGCCAGGGCCACCCGTGTGCCCGAGCACACAGGCACACGGACGCCCGGGCACAAGGGCACACGAACACGCGAACGCCCGGGCACACGGACGCCCGGGCGCACGGGCGACAGACACCGACGGCGTACCGTGGCGCCCGGGGACGAGTGCGGACACAGCGACGTTAAGAGGAAAGCAGCGGGGGCCGGCCACGGGAGCCGGTGCCGGCGTCGATCCAGGAGAGGTACTCAATGACCGACATGACCAAGGGCAACGCGCCGAGCCGCCGCCGCCAGCGGTTCCCGGAGATCTCCACCCGTGCCTGGGAGCACCCGGCGGACCGTTCGGGGCTGGTGGCCCTGCGCAAGCTGAGCGGTTTCGACGAGATCCTGAAGAAGCTGGCCGGCCTGGTGTCCGAGCGCAGCGTCCGGCTGCTGTTCCTGGCCACGGCGGTCAAGACGTCGGAGCGTCAGTTCCCGGAGCTGTACGACATGGTGCGGGACGCCGCGTACGTGCTGGACCTGGAGAAGGTCCCGGACCTGTACGTGACCCAGGACCCGAAGGTCAACGCGTACTGCATCGGCATGGACACGCCGGTGATCGTGGTGACCACCGGCCTGATCGACCTGATGGACGAGGAAGAGCTGCGCGCGGTGATCGGCCACGAGGTCGGTCACGCGATGTCGGGGCACGCGGTTTACCAGACGATGCTGCTGATCCTCACCAACCTGGCGGCCCGGATCGGCTGGCTGCCGCTGGGCAACCTGGCGATCACCGCGGTCATCACCGCGCTCAAGGAGTGGTTCCGCAAGGCCGAGCTCTCCAGCGACCGGGCCGGTCTGCTGGCCGGCCAGGACCTGCAGGCGTCGATGCGCGGCCTGATGAAGCTGGCCGGCGGCGCGAACATGGCCGAAATGAACGTGGACGCGTTCCTGGAGCAGGCCGCGGAGTACGACAAGGCGGGCGACCTGCGCGACAGCGTGCTGAAGCTGCTGCAGGTGCTGCCGCAGACCCACCCGTTCGCGGTGGTGCGGGTGGCGCAGCTGAAGAAGTGGGCGGAGAGCGAGGAATACCGCTCGATCATGGCGGGCGCGTACCCGCGCCGCGGTGACGACCCGGACACCTCGATCGGCGCGCAGTGGAAGGCCGCCGCCGACTCGTACTCGCAGTCGGTGAAGGAGAGCAAGGACCCGCTGATGGGCCTGCTGCGCGACCTCACCAACGGCGTCGGCACGGTCGGCGGCAAGCTCCGCGACACCTTCACCGGCGCCGGCCGCACCAACGGCAACGGAAGCAGCGGCGAGAAGCAGGACTGACCCTGTCGGGCAAGCGGCTCAACCGGCTCAGCCGGTGATCGGCCCGAGCACCCCGCAACTCTGCCAGGCCGGCCGGCTGTGGTCGGCCGGATTCACGGCGGGCGGGGTGTTCGGGTGCACGCCCGCCGCGGTGGCCAGCGTCGGCTGCAGGTAGTCGCTCTGCACGGTGCCGCAGCCGGTGGGCCCGGCCTGGACGGTGGAGTCGACCACCCGAACGCGCCCGGCGTCCAGGTCGGCCCGGTCGATGTCGATCCGCACCACGCGGCGCACCGAGTACAGGGTCACCGAGGAGTCGCTGGTGGTGCCGGCCGGGCGCAGCGCGTAGACCAGGGTGTGGTCGGCGGTGATCTCCAGCGTGCCGGGGTCGAGTTCGCCGACCTGGACGCCGCCGTTGACCTTCACGGTGTTGGTGGCCAGGGCGACCTGTCCGGGGTCGAAGCGCACCATCCAGCCGGTGGCGGCGTGGTGCTGGTCGTCACGCGGTGCGTTGATGCTGTCGTCGTACTGGGCGAGTTCGCCGGTCGTGAGCAGCTCGCGGACCTGGCCGGTCTCGTTGGCGGTCAGAGTGGCGGGGGTCAGCTCGGAGACCACCAGGTAGTGCTGCACGGAGTCCAGGGCGCGCTGCACGTCCGTCCCACCGAAGTGCGCGGTGGACGAGGCGGGCGGCATGCCGAAGCCGCCCTGGCCGTCCGCGTAGCCGCTCGGCAGTGCGGCGAACGGGTGGGCGGGGTCGGGAACGGCACCGACCGTGCCGGACGGGCTGAGCGGGGTGACGGCGGCGGTCAGCTGGGCGCCGCTGGGCGGGACGGCCTGGCCGTGCGGGGAGCTGACACCGAAGTACACGGCCGCGGCGAACGCCATCGCCACCAGCAGCAGCAGGATCACGGCCTGCCGCGGCAGCGACCCGAACCAGCCCCAGCCACGCGTCCTGGTGGCCCGGCCGAACGCGCCGGCCAGCCGTTCCTGCGCGGAAAGCTCCTGGATCCGGGCAGCTTTCACGAACGATTCGTCGAAGACGACGGACCGGAACTCGTCATCATTGGAACCACCCTCGGGCGTGCCCTCGGGAGGCTCGCGCGGGTCACCCATGAGACCAGGGTAGGCTCGCCCGCCGCGCGCGACGAGAGGGGCGCGGGTAACGAGACCGCCACAGCAGGTGATCTGTGAAGCGGCCCGCTCAGCCTGCCGGGACGGCCGCCGTCACGGGCGCTTGCACCGAGGGCGTCGTACCGGGGCTGCTGGTCCCGCTGGACGGCCGGGCCGGCGACTCGGGGGCGTTGCCGACGCCCCGGTACACGGCGGCGACGGCCAGCGCGACCACACCGATGCCCATCACCAGGGCCAGTACCCAGGCCACCGGCCGGTGCCAGCGCTGCTGGGCGACCGAACCGCCGCGCAGCGGGTCGAAGGCGCGCAGCCGCGAACGGCGGGTGCGCCGGTGCTGCCGGTCACCGCCCGACCACGGGTCGGGGTAGAAGCGGTCCTCGTCCAAGCCGCCGGGCAGCGGGCGCAGCTCCAGCGGCAGCACCTCGTTCCCGGAGGTGAACTCGTAGCTCCGGGCCGCACCGGCCTGTTCCGGCTCGAACCTGGTCTCGGCGGCGGCGAGTTGCCGCTCCCGGGCGCTCGGCTCGTGCACGGCGGCGGAGCGGACGAAGCTCTCGTCGAAGACCACGGTGGCGAACTCGTCGTCCGCACCACCGTGGTCGGCGCCGTCGGAATACGGCGAGCCCCCCACATCCTCAGCCACGGATTCAATGTATTACCGGCCGGGGCTTTTGTCTGTGGGTCGGGCCGATCGGGTATCCGACGCCCGCGGCATCCAGCCGCCGAGTCCGCCGGGGACGCCGGGGACGCCGAGGCCGTCAAGACCCGCCGACGGTCTGCCGGGCCTCGCCGCGCACATGCCCGTCGCCGGTGACGATGTACTTGGTGCTGGTCAGCTCCGGCAGGCCCATCGGGCCGCGGGCATGCAGCTTCTGGGTGGAGATGCCGATCTCCGCGCCGAAGCCGAACTCGCTTCCGTCGGTGAACCGGGTCGAGGCGTTGACGGCCACCGTGGTGGAGTCGACGAGCTGGGTGAAGCGGCGGGCGGCGGCCTGCGAGGTGGTGACGATCGCCTCGGTGTGGCCGGAGGACCAGCGGCGGATGTGCTCCACGGCGGCCTCCAGCGAGGGCACCACGGCGGCGGCCAGGTCCAGCGACAGGTATTCGGTCCCCCAGTCCTCCTCGGTCGCCGGGACGACCGTCGCACCGGTGCCCTCGGCGGCCTTCAGCACCGCGTCGTCGCCGTGCACGGTGACGCCCGCCTCGGCGAGCGCGGTCAGGGCGAGCGGCAGGAAGGCGTCCGCGACGTCCTGGTGCACCAGCAGGGTCTCGGCGGCATTGCAGACGCTGACCCGCTGGGCCTTGGAATTCAGCAGCACGCCGACGGCCATCGCCAGGTCGGTCCGGGCGTCCACGTACACGTGGCAGTTGCCGGTGCCGGTCTCGATCACGGGGACGGTGGAGCCCTCCACCACGGTGCGGATCAGCGAGGCGCCGCCACGCGGGATCAGCACGTCGACCAGTCCGCGGGCGCGCATCAGCTGCTGCACCGACTCGCGGCTCTCCCCCGGCACCAGCTGGATCACGTCGGCCGGCAGGCCCGCCCCGGCGACCGCCGTACGCAGCACCTCCACCAGCGCCGTGTTGGAGCGGTAGGCGGAGCCGGAGCCGCGCAGCAGCACCGCGTTGCCGGACTTCAGGCAGAGCGCGGCGGCGTCCACCGTGACGTTCGGCCGGGCCTCGTAGATGATGCCGACCACGCCCAGCGGCACCCGTACCTGGCGCACGTCCAGCCCGTTCGGCAGGGTGTAGCCGCGCACCACCTCGCCCACCGGGTCGGGCAGGCCGACCACGCTGCGCACGTCGGCGGCGATCGCGGCGATCCGCTCCTCGGTGAGCGTCAGCCGGTCGATCACCGACTCGGCGGTGCCCGCCGCCCGGGCCCGCTCGACGTCCTCGGCGTTGGCGGCGGTGATCTCCCCGGCCCGGGCGACCAGTGCGTCCGCGATCGCCAGCAGCGCGGTGTCCTTCACCGAACGCGGCACTGGTGCCAGGGCGGCGGCCGCCTCCCTGGCACGGCGCGCGGCGGCGAGGACGGGGCTGTCGGAGGTGGCGGTGAGGTCGCTCATGGAGCCAAGCCTAGCGAGACACCCACCCCGCCCCGGCGGACATTTCGCCCGCTGAGACGCGGCCCCCCGAGCCCGTCAGTACGGGTGCACCCCGCCCAGCTGCGGCAGCGGTCCGCCGAAGCCCTCCGCGACCCGCTTGTGGTACGTCGGACGGTCCACCACCTCCAGGCCGACGATCTCCCACGCCGGGAGCTTCGCGCTGGCCTTGTGCTCGCCCCACAGCCGCAGCGCGATCGCCGCCGCGTCGTGCAGGTCCCGCGCCTCTTCCCAGTACCTGACCTCGGCGTGGTCGGCGGCATAACGGGCCGTCAGGAAGAAGGAATGGTCGTGCGCCAGCTTCTCCAGCGCCGCCCGCAGCTCCGGCAGCGGAGTCGCCGCCCCGGCCACACTCAGCACCACGTGCCACAGCCGGCCCTGCTCCGGCTCCCGCACGCCCTCCTGCTCCTCGACGCCCCGGCCGCCCTCGATGCTGGTGAGCCGCCGCTCGGACCTCTGCCCCGGCAGCGCTTCCTCCCGCCTGCGAACCACCGGCGGCCTCCCATTCAGCGTGTCGCGCGGGCCCCCCGGCCCGCTGCTGCCACCCCCCGTACCGGCCCCGCCGCCCGCGCTCAGCCGCGCAGCACGACCAGGTCGTCGCGGTGGACGACCTCGCGTTCGTACGCGGCGCCGAGCTCCTGGGCCAGTTCTCGGGTGGACCGGCCGAGCAGACGGGGCAACTCCCTCGCATCAAAGTTGACCAGTCCGCGGGCGACGATGTGACCGTTTTCGCCAAGAAGGTCGACCGGATCACCCGCGGCGAACTCCCCGTCCACCCCGGTCACCCCGGCCGGGAGCAGCGACTTCCCACCGTGCACCACCGCCGCCACCGCCCCCTCGTCCAGGGTCAGCGTGCCGCGCGGCGTGGACGCGTGCTCCAACCACAGCAGCCGGTCCGCGGAACGGCTGCCGGTCCGCAGGAACAGCGTGCCGGTGGGCCGGCCGGCCAGCGCGTCGGCCGCCTGGCTGGCCGCCGTCAGCACCACCGGGATGCCCGCGCCGGTGGCGATCCGGGCCGCCTCCACCTTCGTCACCATGCCGCCGGTGCCGACGCCCGCCTTGCCGGCGCTGCCGACCTCCACGCCGGCCAGGTCCGCCGGGCCGCGCACCACGTCGAGCCGGCTGCTGCCGGGCTTCGCCGGGTCACCGTCGTACAGGCCGTCCACATCGGACAGCAGCACCAGCAGGTCGGCCCGCACCAGGTGCGCCACCAGCGCCGCCAGCCGGTCGTTGTCGCCGAACTTGATCTCGGCGGTGGCCACCGTGTCGTTCTCGTTGACGATCGGCATCGCGCCCATCGTCAGCAGCTGCTCCAGCGTCCGGAACGCGTTGCGGTAGTGCGCCCGCCGGCTGGCGTCCTCGGCGGTCAGCAGCACCTGCCCGACCCGCACCCCGTACCGCGCGAACGACGCCGTGTAACGCGCCACCAGCAGGCCCTGCCCGACACTGGCCGCCGCCTGCTGCCGGGCCAGGTCCTTGGGCCGCTTCTCCAGCCCGAGCGGCGCCAGGCCGGCAGCGATCGCACCGGACGAGACCAGCACGATCTCCGGCGCGTCCTTCCCCGTCCGCGCCCTCGCCAGCGCGTTCACCAGGGCGTCCACCCGGTCCGCGTCCAGCCCGCCGGCGGCGGTGGTCAGCGATGACGACCCGACCTTCACCACGATCCGCCGCGCCGAAACGACCTCCTCGCGGAGCAACTGATCCACCATCAGTCCGACCCTTCCGACACGACGTCCTGTACGCCCGCAATGTAGCCATTCGGCAGACACGGTACGAAATCGGCGCAAGGCGTGAGACAACGCAGGCGGGCGCGAAACCAGGAGCGCGGGGAACTGCGCGAAGCGGAAGACACCCCACCGCAAGATCGCGACGCAGGACAATGACCTGCACTTGCTCGCGACCTTGCGGACGGGCTTGCGCTTGTCGCGCAGTTCCCCGCGCCCCTGTTTTCGCGCCCAACCGCTCGCGCGAATCTCCTCGCGCCCCCGGTTTCGCTCCCGCTTACTGCTCCAGCTGCTCCCGGCCGGAGCTGAGCGCCTCGAAGTCCAGGTACTCCTGCTCCGCCGCGTCGCGCCCGCGCTGCTTCTCGCGGCGGCGGTCGACCGCAGGCCGCTGGGTCTCGAAGCGGTGGTCCTCGCCGCGGCGGCCGAGCATCTCCGCGCCGGCGGCCATGGTGGGCTCCCAGTCGAAGACCACGGCGTTCTCGTCGGGGCCGATGATGACGGTGTCGCCCTCCTTGGCGCCGACCTTCCAGAGTTCCTGTTCGACGCCGAGCCGGGCGAGCCGGTCGGCGAGGTAGCCGACGGCCTCGTCGTTGGCGAAGTCGGTCTGGCGGACCCAGCGTTCGGGCTTGCCGCCGCGGATGCGGTACGCGCCGTCCTCTTCCTCGATGGTGAAGCCGGCGTCGTCCACGGCGGTCGGGCGGATGACGATCCGGGTGTTCTCCTGGGCCGGCTTGGCGGCGCGCGCGGCGGAGACGATCTCGGCCAGCGCGAAGGAGAGTTCACGCAGGCCCTTGTGGGCGAGCGCGGAGACCTCGAAGACCCGGTAGCCGCGTTCCTCCAGCGAGGCGCGGGTGAGGTCGGCGATGTCCTGGCCGTCCGGGACGTCGATCTTGTTGAGGGCGACCAGTCGCGGCCGGTCCTCCAGGCCGCCGTACTGGGCGAGTTCGGCCTCGATGGTCTCCAGGTCGGTGAGCGGGTCGCGGCCCGGCTCCAGGGTGGCGCAGTCGAGGACGTGGACGAGCACCTCGCAGCGCTCGACGTGCCGCAGGAACTCCAGGCCGAGGCCCTTGCCCTGGCTGGCGCCGGGGATCAGGCCGGGCACGTCGGCGATCGTGTAAACGGTCGAACCGGCCGTCACCACACCGAGGTTGGGGACGAGGGTGGTGAACGGGTAGTCGGCGATCTTCGGCTTGGCCGCGGAGAGCACCGAGATCAGCGAGGACTTCCCGGCGCTCGGGTAGCCGACCAGCGCGACGTCGGCGACGGACTTGAGCTCCATCACGATGTCGCGGGCCTCGCCGGGCTCGCCGAGCAGCGCGAAGCCGGGGGCCTTGCGGCGGGCGGAGGCCAGCGCGGCGTTGCCGAGGCCGCCGCGGCCGCCCTGGGCGGCGACGAAGGTGGTGCCGTGGCCGACCAGGTCGGCCAGCACGTTGCCCTTGCGGTCGAGGACGACGGTGCCGTCCGGGACGGGCAGGATCAGGTCCTGGCCTTCCGCGCCGGTGCGGTGACCGCCCGCGCCGGGCTTGCCGTTGGTGGCCTTGCGCTTGGGCGAGTGGTGGTACTCGAGCAGCGTGGTGACCTGCGAGTCCACCACCAGGGTCACCGAGCCGCCCTCGCCGCCGTTGCCCCCGTCGGGGCCGCCGAGCGGCTTGAACTTCTCGCGGTGCACGGAGGCGCAGCCGTGGCCCCCGTTACCCGCGGCGACGTGCAGTTCGACGCGGTCCACGAAGGTGGTCATGTGTCTGCCTCCAGTGCGAAGAGAAAAGGGTTCCTGCTGGTAAAGCACGAAGGGTGGGCCCGGATAGTCCCGGCCCACCCTTCACAGCGAGTCTGTACAGACTCAGGCCTCGACGGCCACGATGTTGACGACCTTGCGGCCGCGACGGTTGCCGAACTGAACGGCACCGGCGGTCAGGGCGAACAGGGTGTCGTCGCCGCCACGGCCGACGTTCGCACCCGGGTGGAAGTGGGTGCCACGCTGGCGGACGATGATCTCGCCGGCGGAGACGACCTGACCGCCGAAGCGCTTCACGCCGAGGCGCTGGGCGTTCGAGTCACGACCGTTGCGAGTGGAACTCGCACCCTTCTTGTGTGCCATCTGGCTATCCCCTTTCTAGGAAGACCGCAGTAAGTGTGATTACTTGCTGACCGAGTCGATGCTGGTGATGCGCACCGCGGTGTACTTCTGGCGGTGGCCCTGACGACGGCGGTAGCCGGTCTTGTTCTTGTAGCGCAGGATGACGATCTTGTCGCCCTTGGTCTGGTCGACGACCTCGGCGTGAGCCTTCACGCCACCGAGCACCCACGGGTCGGAGGTGACGGACTCACCGTCGACGACGAGGATGGTCGAGAGCTCGACCGAGTCACCCGGCTTGGCTTCGATACGGTCGATCTCCAGCACGTCGCCCACGGCGACCTTGTGCTGGCGGCCGCCGGCGCGAACGATCGCGTACATGCGGTACCTACTTTCCTAACTCGGTCGGAACTCCGGATGCCAGCGGCCTGGGTATGGACACAGGCTGCCTCCCCCGGAAAGAGCCGAAATCGGCTCCCACCCGGGAGGTGAGATGCTCAGGAGCATGGCGTCAACACGCCGAGGGTCAAGAATACGGACCTGTCCATCCGAAGACAAACCGGGCCGTGCGAAGGGCCGGGACCGAGGTCCCGGCCCTTCGTGGCCTCACTCTGCGGCGCCGTCACCTTCGGCGGCCGCGGCCTTCTTGGCCGCCGCGCTGGTCCGCTTGGTGGCGGTCTTGCGGGCGGTGGTCTTCTTGGCCGCCGCGGCGGTGGTCTTCTTCGCCGCGGTCTTCTTTGCGGTGGTGGTCTTCTTCGCCGCAGTGGTCTTGGCGGCCGTCTTGCGGGCGGCCCGCTTCTTCGGCGCCGGCTCATCGGTCTCGACCGCCGCGGCGACCTCGGCCTCGGGCTCCACCGCGGCGACGGCCTCGGCCGTCACCTCGGCAGCGGTCTCGGCGACCGGCTGCTCGACGGCGGACTTCTCCGCGGCGCTCAGCGCGGCCTCCATCGCGGCCTCGGCGCGGGCCTGCAGCACCACGATCTCGGCCTCGCCGGACGCCCCGGCCGGAGCGGTGGCCTTGCGCACCGCACGGCGCCGGGTACGGCCCGCCGGGGCAACGGCCGGCGGGATCTCCACCAGGCTCGGCTTCTCCTCGGCGACCGGCTCCTCGGCCGCGGGCTCCTCGACCACGACGGTCTCCACGACCTCGACCGGCGCCTCGACCTGCTCCGGCTCCTCGACGGCCTCGACCGCGACCGCGGCCTCCACCGGCTCGGCGCTCTCGACCGTCTCGACGGCCTCCGCCTCGGCCTGCCCGGCCCCGCCGCGGCCCCGGCGACGGCGCTTGCCGCCGCCCTCGCCCGCACCGGTGACGGTGGCAGCCGCAGCGGCACCGCCGCCGTGGCTGTGCGGCTGGTCCATGTGGACGATCACGCCACGGCCGTTGCAGTGCACGCAGGGCTCGGAGAAGGACTCCAGCAGGCCCTGACCGACCCGCTTGCGGGTCATCTGCACCAGGCCGAGCGAGGTGACCTCGGCCACCTGGTGCTTGGTGCGGTCGCGGCCCAGGCACTCCAACAGGCGGCGCAGCACCAGGTCGCGGTTGGACTCCAGCACCATGTCGATGAAGTCGATCACGATGATGCCGCCGAGGTCGCGCAGCCGCAGCTGGCGGACGATCTCCTCGGCCGCCTCGATGTTGTTGCGGGTGACGGTCTCCTCGAGGTTGCCGCCCTGGCCGACGAACTTGCCGGTGTTGACGTCGATGACGACCATCGCCTCGGTCCGGTCGATCACCAGCGAACCGCCGGAGGGCAGCCAGACCTTGCGGTCCAGCGCCTTCATCAGCTGCTCGTCGATCCGGTACGTGGCGAACACATCGACGTCCGAGGTCCACTTCTGCAGGCGCTCGGTGAGGTCGGGGGCGACGTTCGAGACGTAGTCGTGGATGGTGTTCCAGGCGTCCGTGCCGCTGACGATGACCTTGGTGAAGTCCTCGTTGAAGATGTCGCGGACCACGCGCACCGTCATGTCGGGCTCGCCGTAGAGCAGCGCCGGGGCGTTGCCGGAGGCGGCCTTCTTCTGGATCTCCTCCCACTGCGTCTGCAGGCGCTGGACGTCGCGGGTCAGCTCCTCCTCGGAGGCGCCCTCGGCGGCGGTGCGGACGATCACGCCCGCGTCGTCCGGGACGATCTTCTTGAGGATCTGCTTGAGGCGGGCCCGCTCGTTCTCCGGCAGCTTGCGGGAGATACCGGTCATCGAGCCCTCGGGCACGTACACCAGGTAGCGGCCGGGCAGCGAGATCTGGCTGGTCAGGCGGGCGCCCTTGTGGCCGATCGGGTCCTTGGAGACCTGGACCAGCACGGACTGGCCGGACTTCAGCACCGACTCGATCCGGCGCGGGCCGCTGTGGCCGCCCAGCGCACCGAAGTTGACCTCGCCGGCGTACAGCACGGCGTTGCGGCCCTTGCCGATGTCGACGAACGCGGCCTCCATCGACGGCAGCACGTTCTGCACCTTGCCCAGGTACACGTTGCCGACGTAGCTGGTGGCCTGCTCCTTGTTGACGTAGTGCTCGACCAGCACGCCGTCCTCGAGCACGCCGATCTGGGTGCGGGTGCCGCTCTGGCGCACCACCATGACCCGCTCGACGGACTCGCGGCGGGCCAGGAACTCGGCCTCGGTGATGATCGGCACCCGGCGGCGACCCAGCTCGCGGCCCTCGCGGCGGCGCTGCTTCTTGGCCTCCAGGCGGGTGGAGCCCTTGATGGACTGCACCTCGTCCGGGTCGAACGCGGGCTCGGTGGAGCGGCGGCGCGGCTCGCGGACCTTCACCACGGTGCGCACGCCGTCCTCGGTGGTCTCCGCCGCGTCGGCACCGCCCTCACCGCTGCGGCGGCGACGGCGACGGCGACGGCGCGAGGAGGACAGGCCGGCGGCCAGGTCGTCCTCGTGGTCCTCGTCCTCGTCGTGGCCTTCCTGGGCCTCGGGCTCCTCGTGGGTGTCCTCGGTCTCGGTCTCGACGGTCTCGGTGCCCTCGGCCGGCTCGCCCGCGTCCTCGGCCTCACCACGACGGCGACGACGGCCGCCCCGACGGCGACGGCGGGACGGACGGCCGTCCTCCTCCCACTCCGACTCCTGCTCCGGGCCGGTGGCGGGCGCCTCGACCTCGGCCGGGGCCTCGGCCTTCACCGGCTGCGCGGCCTTGGCGGGCTGGGCGACCTTGGCGGCCTTGGCCCCCTTCGCGGGCTGCTGGACGCGCACCTGGGTGCGCACCCGGCGGCGGCGGCCGACGCCGCTGTACTCGAACTCGTCGTCGGTCTCGGCCTCGTCCTGCGGCGCGGCGGCCGGGGCCGGCTCGGCCTTGGCGGCGGGCGCGGCGGCTGCGGGCGCGGCCGCGGGCTCCTGGAAGACCGGCGCCTGGAAGATCGCGGTGGAGGGGCGGACGGCACGGCGGCGGGCGCGCGGCGGCTCGGCCGGGGTCTCGACGACCGGCTCGGCGACCGGCTCCTCGGCGACCGGCTCGGCCTCGGGCTCCTCCTCGACGGCCGGCTCCTCGGCCGGCACGGGGCTCTGGGCGGGCGCGGAGACGCGCTTGCGCGCCCGGCGGGCGCGAGCGGGCTTCTCCTCCGCGGCCGGCTCGGCGGCGGGCTCCTCGGCCACCGGCTCGGCGGCAGCGGGGGTGGTGGTCTCGGGCGCGGTGGCCGGGGCCTCGACGCGCTTGCGGGTACGCCGGGCCCGGACGGGCTTCTCGGCGGCCGGCGGCTCCTCGGCACTCGCCGGGGCGGCCGCGACGACGGTCTCGGCGCTCTCGCTCGCGGCGCCCTGCGGGGAGCCGGCCGGGCGGGAAACCGCCCGGCGCCGGCGGCGCGGCGGGGCGGCGGAGGCGCCGTCGTCGGTGTTGTCGGCCGCAGCGGACTGCGGTTCGGTGTTTTCGAGCATGCGGGTGTGTCTCCCGTCAGGCCCCCGGGCTCCGCATCCGGGCACGACGTGCCACCGCATTCACCAGCCGGCCGCACCTTTCGGGCGGTTCCGGCTCCCACGGTGCCGTCGTTCGGACGCGAGGCCGCACAGGGGCTCGTAGTCTCGCTCGACCCCCGCAAGGCGCGGGGAGTCGAAAAGTCTTCTGGTTTGACCAGTCTTCTCAGTTTTCAAGGGCCGGGCCGAGGGACGGCCGGGCCTTCGCGCAACGACGCTCGCTCCCCTGGGGAGCCGCGGAGGCCGGGGAGCCGCAGGCCCGGAGATGAGCTCCGTGCCTGCGCTCCCGCCCACTCGGCGGACGGCGGATGCGCGCGGCGGGGCGGCCTACCGGCCGACCTCGGCCGCGGCGCGGTCGAGCGCCAGCGGGTCGGTCACCGTGCCGGTCTGCTCGTCGAGCGGCCCCTGCGCCAGCCTGGTCACCTCTGCGGGGACCGGCGGCGCGAGGTCGGCCGTCGAACGGAGGCCGGACAATACGTCGTCGGGTCGTACGGCGGGTGTGGCGTGTCGTACTACCAGGCGCAGTATCGCACAGGGAGCACCCGTACGAACATCGTCCGCACCCTCGGTGAGTGTGTCGTCACCGATCCCGACCTGCACGGAGCCCTCCGGGAGCAGCTCCATGGCCGCGACGGCGGAGCGCGCGTCGAAGGTGCGCAGGCCGTTCTTGGTCATCCGCTGCACCTCGACCGCCTCGGCGGCCAGGAAAACGGCGGCGGCCCGCTCGGCCTCCGCGGGCTCTACGCCGGGCAGGCGCAGCAGCCACTCGGAAGCCTCCAGCCGCTCCACGAAGTTGCTGGTGCGCACCTCGACGGCATCGGTGATGTCCAGACCGGGCGGCAGCGACTCGTCGAGCTGGCGGCGCAGCGCCTCCGGGTCACGGGGCGCGGCGAGACCGATCTCCAGGTACTCGGCCTCGCTCGCGGTACCGGTGGGGGCGGCGTTCGCGTAGGAAACCTTGGGGTGCGGGGTGAAGCCCGCGGAGTAGGCCATCGGGACGGCCGAGCGGCGGAGCGCGCGCTCGAACGCCCGCTGGAAGTCCCGGTGGCTGGTGAAGCGCAGACGGCCGCGCTTGGTGTAGCGCAGACGGATGCGCTGCACCGTCGGCGCGGGCGGCGGACCGTCGGGCGTGCGGCGTGCCAGGGAGCTCAGTCCTTCGTCAGTGTGTCCCCGTCCGGCCTCGCACCGCTTGCGGCTCCGGCCGAACTCTGTCGTTCCAAGGGTACGCGGTGCTTCAGCCCAGCAGCGTCCGGCGTACCTCCCGGGCGACCCGACGGATCTCCGCCTTGACCGGCCACCACACCTGGCGACGCACCCAGCGGCACGGACGCACCACCGTGAAGCGCCAGATCCGGCCGCCCAACCGCCACGCCCACACGAACGCCAGCCACAGCGCGCGCAGCACCGGGAACAGCACCGGCCGCCACAGCCCGTAGTAGAGCCCCTTGCCGAGCGGCACCAGAATCCACCGCCACACCGCCCGGGCCGGCACCGCCACCAGGTACCAGGCCAGCCAGGAGACCCCCCGGCCGAGCCCCACCGCGACCGCCCGCACCCCGCGCCCGATCGGCGCCAGCACCCAACGCCACAGCCACTCCAGCGTCGGCCGCACCACCCAACGCCACAGCCGGCTCAGCGGTATGACGACCAGCCATCTCAACAACGGCTCCAGCACGTACCGCCACAGCAACCGCAGCGGCCGCACCAGCACCTTGTCGCACACCCACCCGATCCCCCGGGCGATCAGCAGCACCAACTCCCACAGCAGCCGCAGCGGAACCACCACAGCCACCACCACCGGCCGCACCACGGCCACCAAACACCCGCCGCCGCCCTGCTGTTGCCGCTGCTCCACCGCTGCCACTCCCCGTCCGAACGATCGACCGATGGTAGACCGGGCCGATTTTCCGACACAGCGCGAAGCCCCCGCCGCAACGGGTGCGACGGGGGCAATGACCGCTGGGGGAACGTCAGTTGTTGACGACCGTCAGGGGCAGGAGCTTCTTGCCGGTGGGGCCGATCTGGATGTGGGTGTCCATCTGCGGGCAGACGCCGCAGTCGAAGCACGGGGTCCAGCGGCAGTCCTCGACCTCGACCTCTTCGAGGGCGTCCTGCCAGTCCTCCCAGAGCCAGTCCTTGTCGAGGCCGCTGTCGAGGTGGTCCCAGGGGAGGACTTCCTCGTAGGTGCGCTCGCGGGTGGTGTACCAGTCGACGTCGACGCCGGTGCCGGCCAGGCCCTTCTCGGCGGAGGCCATCCAGCGGTCGTAGGAGAAGTGCTCGCGCCAGCCGTCGAAGCGGCCGCCGTCCTCGTAGACGGCGCGGATGACGGCGCCGAGGCGGCGGTCACCGCGGGAGAGCAGGCCTTCGACGATGCCGGGCTTGCCGTCGTGGTAGCGGAAGCCGATGTTCTTGCCGAACTTGCGGTCGCCGCGGATGGAGTCGCGGAGCTTGGTGAGCCGCTCGTCGGTGGCTTCGGCGGACAGCTGCGGCGCCCACTGGAAGGGGGTGTGCGGCTTGGGGACGAAACCGCCGATGGAGACGGTGCAGCGGATGTCGTTGGTACCGGTGACCTCGCGGCCCTTGGCGATGACGTTCTTCGCCATCTCGCCGATCTGGAGGACGTCCTCGTCGGTCTCGGTGGGCAGGCCGCACATGAAGTACAGCTTCACCTGGCGCCAGCCGTTGCCGTACGCGGTGGCCACCGTGTTGATGAGGTCCTCCTCGGACACCATCTTGTTGATGACCTTGCGGATCCGCTCGGAGCCGCCTTCGGGGGCGAAGGTGAGGCCGGAGCGGCGGCCGTTGCGGGAGAGCTCGTTGGCGAGGTCGATGTTGAAGGCGTCGACCCGGGTGGAGGGCAGCGAGAGGCCGATCTTGTCCTCGGCGTAGCGGTCGGCGAGGCCCTTGGTGACGTCGGCGATCTCGGAGTGGTCGGCGGAGGAGAGCGAGAGCAGGCCGACCTCTTCGAAACCGGTGGCCTTCAGGCCGCGCTCGACCATCTCGCCGATGCCGGTGATGCTTCGCTCCCGCACGGGGCGCGTGATCATGCCGGCCTGGCAGAAACGGCAGCCGCGGGTGCAGCCGCGGAAGATCTCCACGGACATCCGCTCGTGCACGGTTTCGGCGAGCGGGACGAGCGGCTGCTTGGGGTAGGGCCACTCGTCGAGGTCCATGACGGTGTGCTTGGAGACCCGCCACGGCACGCCGGGGCGGTTGGGGACGACGCGGCCGATCCGGCCGTCCGGCAGGTACTCGACGTCGTAGAACCGCGGGATGTACACGCCACCGGTCTTGGCGAGGCGCAGCAGCAGTTCGTCGCGGCCGCCGGGGCGGCCCTCGGCCTTCCAGGCGCGGACGATGTCGGTGATGTCGAGGACGGCCTGCTCGCCGTCGCCGATGACGGCGGCGTCGATGAAGTCGGCGATCGGCTCGGGGTTGAACGCGGCGTGGCCACCGGCCAGCACGACCGGGTCGTCCATGGTGCGGTCCGCGGCGTTCAGCGGGATGCCCGCCAGGTCGAGCGCGGTCAGCATGTTGGTGTAGCCGAGCTCGGTGGAGAACGACAGACCGAAGACGTCGAAGGCCTTGATCGGGCGGTGCGCGTCCACCGTGAACTGGGGAACGCCGTGCTCGCGCATCAGGGCTTCGAGGTCGGGCCAGACGCTGTAGCTGCGCTCGGCGAGGACACCCTCGCGCTCGTTCAGCACCTCGTAGAGGATCATGGTGCCCTGGTTGGGCAGGCCGACCTCGTAGGCGTCGGGGTACATCAGCGCCCAGCGGACGTCGCAGGCGTCCCAGTCCTTGACGGTCGAGTTGAGCTCGCCACCGACGTACTGGATCGGCTTCTGGACGTGCGGGAGGAGGGCCTCCAGGCGTGGGAAGACCGATTCGACAGTCATGCGCAAGGACCTTTACGGCAGAAAAAGCAGTGACCCTTCAGGGTAGCCGAGCCCCGAGGGTCACTGTTTCCGCGCCTGACGGCGGCCAGGGCCGGTCCGGCCCTAGATCGCTATCGGCCGCTGTGAGCGCACGGACTGCAGCAGCCCGATCGCGACCCACACCGCGAACATCGAGGAACCGCCGTAGGAGACGAACGGCAACGGGATGCCCGCGACCGGCATGATGCCGAGGTTCATGCCGATGTTCTCGAAGGCCTGGAAGGCGAACCAGGTGACCGCGCCGGCCGCCATGATCGTGCCGAACAGGTCGGTGGCCTGACGCGCTATCCGGCAGGCCCGCCACAGGATGATGCCGAGCAGGCCGATCATCACCATGGCGCCGATGAAGCCGAGTTCCTCGCCGGCCACGCTGAACACGAAGTCGGTCTGCTGCTCGGGCACGAACTGGCCGGTGGTCTGGGTGCCGTGGAACAGGCCCATGCCGGTCAGGCCGCCGGAGCCGATGGCGATCCGGGCCTGGGCGGTGTTGTAGCCGACGCCGGACGGGTCGAGCGCCGGGTTGGCGAAGGCCGCGAAGCGGTCTATCTGGTACTGGCTGAGGATGCCGAGCTTCCACACCGCGAGCGCGCCGGTGGTGCCGCCGGCCAGCAGACCGATCACCCAGCGGTTGGCGGCGCCGGAGGCCATCAGCACACCGAGCGTGGTGACGGCCATCACCATCACCGAACCGAGGTCGGGCATCAGCATGACCACGCCCATCGGGAAGGCCGCGACGGCCAGCGACTGCAGCACGCTGCGGGTGGGCGGGAACTCGCGCTCGCCGGCGTCCACCCGGGCGGACAGCACCACGGCCATGCCCAGCACGATCGCCAGTTTGGCGAACTCGGCGGGCTGGATGGAGAAGCCACCGCCGAACTGGATCCAGGAGTGCGCGCCGTTGATGGTGGAGCCGAGCGGGCTGAGCACCGCGAACAGCATCAGGATCACGGCCAGGTAGACGAACGGCACCGCGGTGCGCAGCCGCCGGGTGCCGAGCGCGATCACCCCGACGCACAGGCCGATGCCGATCACCAGGTTGGTCAGGTGCCGGTACAGGAAGTACTGCGGGTCGCCGTGGGTCAGCGAGTCGCGGCCACGGGTGGCGGACCAGACCAGCAGCGAGCCCATGAAGGACAGCGCCAGCGCCGCCAGGATCATGATCCAGTCGAGCCGCCGCAGCGGGGAGTCCTTGGCCAGCGCCCGGGAGAGCGAGGAGCGCCGCGGGGCGAGCCGCACGGTGCGGTACGAGCCGTAGGAGGTCATGACCGGCCCCTTCCGTAGCTGCCGGCCCGGTTGGGCTCCAGCGCGGCCAGCGCCACCGCGGTGGCCGGGCCGGCCTGGGCCGGGCGGGCCGGGCCCAGGAAGGTCCGGTCGCCCTCGTAGCTGTACGAGGCCTGGAGGATCGCGGTGCCGTCCGGGTTGAACTTGGGCAGTTCGGCCTGCGGCTTCGGCAACAGCGCCTTGGCGTTGTCGACGTTGCCCTTGTCGTCCACGCCGTACAGCGCCTGGTAGATCCGGCGCACCGAGTCGCCGGAGCCACCGGAGCCGGTGCCGCCTTGGCTTATCGTCATGACCACCGCGTAGTCCTTGCTGTAGGTGGTCAGCCAGGAGGTGGTCTGCTTGCCGGCGACTTCGGCGGTGCCGGTCTTGGCGTGCAGTTCGATCTTGCCCTGCGGCCAGCCGGCGCCGGTGAACTTCCAGGCGGCGGTACCGGCGGTGACGACGCCGGCAGTGGCCTGGTCGATGTACTCCAGCAGCTGTCCCTGGGCGGGGATCTTGCCGTCCTCGTGCGGGGCGATGTCGCGCACCAGGGTGCCGTCGGGGCTGACCACCGCCTTGCCGATGCTGGGCCGGTACAGGGTGCCGCCGTTGGCGAGCGCCGAGTAGATCCGGGCCATCTGCAGCGGGGTGACCAGGGTGTCGCCCTGGCCGATGGCGAAGTTGACCATGTCACCGGCGCGCATCTGGTTGCCGTCGGCGCAGTTCTCGCGGGCGATCTCGTCGGCGTACTCGTGGCCGCCCTTGGCCGCCTGGTCGCACCAGGACTGCTTCATCGCGTCGTAGTAGGCCTGCTTCCACTGCCGGTCGGGAACCCGG
This sequence comes from Kitasatospora sp. NPDC059673, assembly GCF_042734215.1. Classification (NCBI taxonomy): domain Bacteria; kingdom Bacillati; phylum Actinomycetota; class Actinomycetes; order Kitasatosporales; family Streptomycetaceae; genus Kitasatospora; species Kitasatospora sp. NPDC059673. Next base: position 145,900 of record NZ_JBHWEN010000011.1, read on the forward strand.
CCGGTCACCTCGCCCGGCAGGTCGATGCCGGTCTTGGCGCCGAGGCCGAACTCGTGGGCGGTCTTGAAGAACCAGTCCGGGGCGTCCTTCTTGGGCTTGAGGCCGCCGTCCTTCATCCACTGGTCGTAGGCCAGGCCGTAGAACACGGTGTCGCAGGAGACTTCGAGCGCCTTCTCCAGGGAGATGTCGCCGAATTGCTCGGACTCGAAGTTCTTGAACTCGCGGCCGCCGATGGTCAGCGACTTCGGGCACGGGTAGTGCCCGTTGAGGTCGTATCCGGCCTGCACGGCGGCGGTGGTGGAGATCACCTTGAACGTCGAGCCGGGTGCGGACTGACCCTGTATGGCCCGGTTGATCAGCGGGTAGTTGGAGTCCTTGCTGTTCAGCGCCTCGTAGTCCTTGGCGGAGATGCCGCCGACCCACAGGTTGGGGTCGTAGGTGGGGGCGCTGGCCATCGCGACGATCCGGCCGGTGTGCACGTCCATCACGACGGCCGCGCCGGAGTCGGCGAGGTAGTTCTTGTTGGTCTCCTTGTCGAACTGGGTGCGCGCCTCGACCATCGCCTGGTTGAGCTGGTCCTCGACCACCTTCTGCACCCGGGCGTCGATCGAGGTGACCAGGTTGTTGCCGGGCTGGGCGGGGGTGGTGCCGGCGCTGCCGATCACCCGGCCGAGGTTGTCGACCTCCAGCCGGTCGACGCCGGTGGTGCCGCGCAGGTCGTCGTCGTAGACCGACTCCAGGCCGGCCCGGCCGATCTGGTCGGACGGCAGGCGGCGTTCGCGGCCGGACTTGTCGGCGGTCTTGGTCACTTCGTCGTCGGTGACCGGCGACAGGTAGCCGAGGATCTGGGCGGCGCTGGCGCCCTCCGCGCCGGTGTAGCGGCGCAGTGCGGTGGGCTGGGCGGTGACGCCGGGGAAGTCCTCGCGGCGCTCCATTATCTGCATCGCCTGCTGGGTGGTGGCCTGCTGGGTGACCGGGATCGGCTGGTACGGGGAGCCGTTCCAGCACGGCTGCGGGGTCTTCGCGTCGCACAGCCGGACCTTGTTCTTGACGTCGTCGGCGGGCACGCCGAGGACGTCGGCGAGCCGGGACAGCACCGCCTTGCCGTGGTCCTTCTGCTGCATCAGCGCGGTGCGGGACACCGACACCACCAGCTTGGTCTCGTTGCCGGCCAGGATCCGCCCGGCGGCGTCCAGGATCTCGCCGCGGACGGCGGGCTCCACCACCTCGCGGATGTGGTTGCCCTGGGCCTTGGCGGTGAACTCCTTGCCGTTGCGGATCTGCAGGTACCACAGCCGGCCGCCGAGGGTGGCCAGCAGCGACAGCACCAGGATCTGCAGCACCACCAGCCGGATCGTCACCCGCCGGGTACGGCCGGTATCGGGAATGTTCGTCACGTACGCGTACTCCGTCCCGGCTCAGGGGCGCTTGGCGAGGCCGAGCGCGCGCTTCTTCTTGTAGGAGGCGGTGGGCGAGGCCTCGCGGGTGGTGCGGTAGCGGGCCAGCGCGCCGAGGCCGGAGCCGCCGTCCGCGCCGCGCACCGTCTCGTTGACCACCCGGTCGCCGTCGAAGCGGCGGGCCAGCAGCATCACCAGCGGCACCGTGAACGGGGCCAGCAGCACGTCGTACAGCAGGGCGCTGAACACCAGTCCGGTCAGGCCGACGTGCCGGGCCGCGGTGTCGCCGACCAGGGCGCCGACGGTGGCGTACAGCAGGGTGGAGACCACTGCGGCGACCGCCACCACGCCGATCGCGCTGAGCGCGGAGCGCTGCCGGCCGCTCTCCGGGCGGAGCAGCCCGGCGCCGTAGCCGACCAGGCAGAGCACCAGCGCGTAGCGGCCGACCGCGTGGTCGGACGGCGGGGCGAGGTCGGCCAGCAGGCCGGCCAGGAAGCCCGCCAGGCAGCCGCCGGTCGGGCCGTACACCAGACCCAGGCCGACCACCACCAGCATCAGCAGGTCGGGGGTGGCGCCGGGCAGTTGGAGCCGGCCGAGGACGCTGACCTGGATCACCAGGGCGAGCACCAGCAGGACGGCGGACAGCAGGATCCGAGACGGACGAAACATCAGTTCCCCCCGGTGGTGGGCGGTGCGGCGATCGGCGCCTGCGGGTTGCCCGCGGCGCCGGCGGAAGCGGCGGGGACCGGCGGCAGCACCGCGTCCCGCGGGTCGGTGCGCGGCGGCACGACCACCACGCCGACCAGGTCGAGGCGGGTGAACTGCACGTACGGCTCGACCAGGATGGTCTTGGTGAGCTGGCCCGGGGTGGCCTGCACCTCCTTGACGGTGCCGACCGGGACGCCGGGGACGAACGGGCGCCCGCTCTGCGAGCCGAAGGTGACCAGCCGGTCGCCGGCCTTCACCTGGGCGCGGCCGTTCAGCAGCTCGATCTTCATCGGCGAGGCCCCCTGGCCGGCCGCGAAGCCGATCTCGTTGTTGCCCTCCAGCCGGACGCCGGCGGTGAAGCCGGGGTCGGAGGCCAGCAGCACGGTGGCGGTGGTCGGGGCGACGGTGGTGATCCGGCCGACCAGGCCCTGGCCGTCGATGACGGTCATGTCGCGGGTCAGACCGTCGTCGCTGCCGGCGTCGATGGTGATGGTCCAGGAGAAGCCCTGGGCCGCGCCGACCGCGATCACCTGCGCGGCCTTGATGGTGTAGCCGCCGGTGCCTGCGGTGCGCAGCATGTCGTCCAGCTGCTTGGTGCGGCCGGCCGCGGCGTCCGAGGAGGCCAGCTTCTGGCGCAGCTCGGTGTTCTCGCGGGTGATCTGGTCCAGGCGCTGCTGGTGGGTGCTGGCGTCACGGATCGCGCGGATGTACCCGGCGACCGGGTCGACGGCGCCCGCCGCCGCGTTCTCCACCGGGCCGAGCACGGACGCGGCCGCCCGGCGCGGGGCGCCGAGCGGCGAGTCCTGGCCGCCCTTGATGTCGACGGTGATCAGGGCGAATGCGAGCGCGACCAGCAGGACCAGCAGTAGTCGACTCTGTCGGGTGTCCCTCACGGTGCTGGTGCCGCCCCTTCGTGCTGAGTGTCCATCTGCTGGTCCATCAGCTCTGTCAGCTCTGTCTGTTGTTCAGTTGGAAAGTTGTCTAGCGACGCGGCTGGGCGTCGAGTACCTGCTGGAGTGCCTCGAACTCCTCGACGCACTTGCCCGCCCCCAGGGCCACCGAGTCGAGCGGGTTCTCCGCGATGTGCACCGGCATGCCGGTCTCCCGGCGCAGCCGCTCGTCCAGGCCGCGCAGCAGGGCGCCGCCGCCGGTGAGCACGATGCCGCGGTCCATCACGTCACCGGCCAGCTCCGGCGGGCACTGGTCGAGGGTGGTCTTCACCGAGTCGATGATCGAGTTCACCGGCTCGTCGATGGCCTCGCGGACCTCGGCGGCGGAGATCACCACGGTCTTCGGCAGGCCGGAGACCAGGTCGCGGCCGCGGATCTCGGCGTGCTCGTCCTTCTCGCCCTCCAGGCCGAACGCGGAGCCGATCGACATCTTGATCTGCTCGGCGCTGCGCTCGCCCAGCAGCAGGCTGTACTCCTTCTTGATGTGCTGGACGATCGCGTTGTCCAGCTCGTCGCCGGCCACCCGCAGCGACTGGGCGGTGACGATGCCGCCGAGCGAGATCACCGCGACCTCGGTGGTGCCGCCGCCGATGTCGACGACCATGTTGCCGGTCGGCTCGTGCACCGGCAGGCCGGAGCCGATCGCGGCGGCCATCGGCTCCTCGATGATGTGCACCTGGCGGGCGCCGGCCAGCATGCTGGCCTCGACCACGGCGCGGCGCTCGACGCCGGTGATGCCGGACGGCACGCACACCACGACCCGGGGGCGGGCCAGGTAGCGGCGGCGGTGGATCTTCAGGATGAAGTACCGCAGCATCCGCTCGGTGATCTCGAAGTCGGCGATCACGCCGTCCTTCAGCGGCCGGATCGCCACGATGTTGCCGGGGGTGCGGCCGATCATCTGCTTGGCCTCGGCACCCACCGCGAGGATTCCGCCGGTGTTGGTGTTCACCGCGACCACCGACGGCTCGTTCAACACGATGCCCTTGCCCCGGACGTACACCAGTGTGTTCGCGGTGCCGAGGTCGATCGCCAGGTCCCGGCCGAGGAACGACAGGTTGTTCGCCATGGGATGTCGAGTGCCTTCCCGAATGTGGATCAAGGGCGGGGGGAGAGAGCCGGCCGCGCGGGCCCGCAGCGGGGCTGACGGCGGCTGAGCAGCCGCTCCGGGCCCGTGAGTTGGGTCCATCGTAATCACGCCGGACGGTGCGAACGGCGGGCACGGAGTCCCGCCCATTCTCCGGCGACGGATCGGCTTCTCCTGGCATTGGGACGCCGTGTCGGAGCGCAGGGTTCCGTGATTTGAGGATTAACGCCCAGTTGGGCGAAGTGCCCCTGCCGAGGCAGGGGCACCGGGGCCGTTCAGGACTTCTACCGGATCCTCAGACCTGGGACGGGAAGAAGATCTTGATCTCCCGCTCGGCCGACTCCGGCGAGTCCGAGGCGTGGATCAGGTTCTCGCGGGTGATCGTCGCGTAGTCGCCGCGGATGGTGCCCGCGCCCGCCTGCAGCGGGTCGGTGGCGCCGGCCAGCGCGCGGATGCCCGGGATCACGTTCTCGCCCTCGACGATCAGCGCGATCGACGGGCCGGAGGTCATGAACTCCAGCAGCGGCTCGTAGAACGGGCGGCCGACGTGCTCGGCGTAGTGCTGCTCAAGGGTGCCGCGGTCGAAGGTGCGGAGCTCCATCGCGGCGAAGCGCCAGCCGGCCTTGCGCTCGATCCGGCTGATGATCTCGCCGGCCAGGCCGCGCTTCACGGCGTCGGGCTTGAGCAGGACGAGAGTGCGCTGGGACACGGGGCGGCTCCTGAGATCGTGGTCGTGCGGTGTGTGCACCTGACACTACCCCGGCCGGGTGGCCGCCCCCGCGACCAGCCCGGTCAGGCGGTCGCCTCGGCCGCCGCCGCGCGCTGCGCCTTGAGTTCGTCGATCTTGCGGCCGTAGTGCACCGAGCACCACCACAGGCCGCCGAACACCACACCGAAGGCGAACATCGTCGGCAGCACCAGGCCGCTGGCCAGCACGCCGAACTGCAGCGCCCAGCCGACCCAGACCGCGCCCGGCCGGGTGATCGCGCCGCACAGCAGCACACACAGCAGGATGGCGATACCGCTGACCGTCCAGATGGCGCCGGTGCCCACGTCGGTCAGCTTCATCGCGACCAGGCCGGCGAACATGATCAACAGCGCCTCGCCGATCAGGGTGGAGGAGCACAGGGTGCGCATCGGCCGCTACTTCCTTCCGAACAGCAGGCGCGCCTCGCCCACCGTGATGACGGAGCCGGTGACCAGGACCCCGGCGCCGCCGAGATCCTCCTCCTCGGCCAGGGTGACCGCGGCGTCGATGGCGTCGTCCAGCCGGGGCTCGACCTGCACCCGGTCCTCGCCGAACACCTCGACGGCCAGCGCGGCCAGCTCGTCGACGGGCATCGCGCGGTGGGTGGAGTTCTGGGTGATGACGACCTCGGCGAGGATCGGCTCGAACGCCTCCAGCAGGCCGGTGACGTCCTTGTCGCCGCTGGTCCCGATCACGCCGACCAGCTTGGTGAAGCCGAACGCCTCGCCGAGCGCGGCGACCGCGGCCTGCGCGCCGTGCGGGTTGTGCGCGGCGTCCAGGATCACGGTGGGGCTGCGGCGGACGACCTCCAGGCGGCCCGGCGAGGAGACGCCGGAGAACGCCTGGCGGACCTTGTCCTCGTCCAAGTGCTCGGCGCCGCCCTGGCCGACGCCGAAGAACGCCTCGACGGCGCTCAGCGCGAGGGCCGCGTTCTGCGCCTGGTGGTCGCCGTGCAGCGGGAGGAAGACGTCCTGGTACTCGTGGCCGCCGAGGCCGCGCAGGGTGACCAGCTGGCCGCCGACGGCGACCTCGCGGCGCAGCACGCCGAACTCCATGCCCTCGCGGGCCACGGTGGCATCCACCTCGACGGCCCGGCGCAGGATCGTCTCGGCGGCGTCCAGCTGCTGCTGGGCGACCACGGCGAGCGCGCCCGGCTTGATGATCCCGGACTTCTCCACCGCGATCTTGCCGGTGGTGTCGCCGAGCTTGTCGGTGTGGTCCAGGCCGATCGGGGTGATCACCGACACCTGGGCGTCGATCACGTTGGTGGCGTCCCAGGAGCCGCCCATGCCGACCTCGACCACCGCGACGTCCACCGGGGCGTCCGCGAAGGCCGCGTACGCCATGCCGGTGAGCACCTCGAAGAAGGACATCGCGACCGGCTGCGCCGCGTCCACCATCTGCACGTAGGGCGCGATGTCGCGGTAGGTCTCGACGAACTTCTCCGGGCTGATCGGCGCCCCGTCCAGGCTGATCCGCTCGGTGACGGACTCCACGTGCGGGGAGGTGTAGCGGCCGGTGCGCAGCTCGAAGGCGCCCAGCAGTTGCTCGATCATCCGGGCCGTGGAGGTCTTGCCGTTGGTGCCGGTGATGTGGATCGACGGGTAGGAGCGCTGCGGCTGGCCGAGGATGTCCATCAGCGCCTCGATCCGGTCGAGCGAGGGCTCCAGCTTGTTCTCCGGCCAGCGGGTGGCCAGCTCGGCCTCGACGGCGCGCAGTTCGGAGTCGGTGCCGCCGGCGTCGGCGGGACGGACGGTGTAGGGGTTGGGCTCGGCCTTGTCGCTCACCCTGCCAGTCTAAGGACTCCCGACGTCCGTCCCCGACGGCCACCCCGGTGGCCTGCGGACCGGCTCCGGACCTCTTGACACCGCCATTGATCCACTCCGCCGCGTGAGTCGCTCGTCCAACTCCTTGGCTCCCCCGCACCGCAATCCCACCCGCGCGCCGTGCCGCAGCAGCACCACGGCACCGACGGCACCGGGCCCGGCGGGGAGCTCCCCGCCGGGCCCGGCAGTGACGATCCGTCACGTGGTGACGCGGGGCGTGGGCAGCCGGGCGGCGTGACGGCGGCGCAGTTCGGTGGCGATCTCCTCAGCCTCGCCGTCCGGCAGCAGCGGCAGCATCATCGCCACCGCCTGCACCAGGCCGCCCAGCAGGTAGGTGGTGTCGGGAGTACCGGCCACCAGGGCGCGGACCGCGGCGACGTCCCCGTCCGCGACCGCCTCCAGCAGCAGCGCCGCGCCGGCCGTCTCCTCGTCCACCGCGACCTCGCACGTGCCGTACGGGGCGCGCCGGGCCAGGCCGCGCAGCACCCGGTCGGCGACCTCGGGGGCGTACGCCTTGCGGACCGCCTCGGCGGCGATCCACACCAGCAGGGTGGTCGCCTCGCGCTCGGCGTTCTCGGCGAGCAGCAGGTCGAGTTCGGTGTCGAAGGCGAGCTGGTTTCCGTGCCGGAATGCCAGCAGGAGGGTTGCCGCCCGGGCCTTGGCCGCCTCCACCTCCGCCATCGGAAGTTCGTCGGCCAACTCCCTGGTCGCCACCATGCGTCTGCCCTCCGTTCGATGCCCCGCCCGAATGGGAACTCCGCCCCACCGTACACATTCGATGTGCGAAGTTCGCTGAACGCGCGGGGGGCGGCAACGCGATGTATTCCCTTTGGCGGAGTGCGCCAATTGCCGGGAATACTGGACGAATAGCCGCAGCGAAACCGTTACGACGACGCGCGGCCAAGGGAATTGACAAACCGCCGGCGCCAACTCGGGAAAAGCGAAGGGCCGCTGCGCCCGCAGTGCGGGAGCAGCGGCCCTTCCTGACGCGCGGTCAGCCCTGCGGCAGCGCCGCGAGCTGGGCGGTGATCCGGGCGATGTCGGCCTCGGCGGTCTCCAGCCGGAGCCGGATCTTGGCGACCACCTCGTCCGGCGCCTTGGCCAGGAAGGCCTCGTTGCCGAGCTTGCCGTTGCTCTGCGCCTTCTCCTTCTCGGCCGCCGCCAAGTCCTTCTGCAGGCGCTTGCGTTCGGCCGGGACGTCGATGGTGCCGGACAGGTCGAGCGAGACGGTGGTGCCGGCCACCGGCAGCGAGGCGGTGGCGTGGAAGCCCTCCTCCGGCGCCGTCAGCCGCAGCAGCGAGCGGATCGCCGCCTCGTGCACCTCCAGCCGGTGCCCGGCCAACTCCAGCTGCGCCGGGACCTTCTGGGTGTCGCGCAGGCCCTGGTCGTTGCGGAACCGGCGGACCTCGGTGACCAGCTGCTGGAGCTGGGCGATCTCCGACTCGGCGTCGGTGTCCCGGTAGCCGGAGTCCTTCGGCCACTCGGCGACCACCACCGACTCGGCGCCGGTGAGCGCCGTCCACAGCGCGTCGGTGACGAAGGGGACGATCGGGTGCAGCAGACGCAGCGTCACGTCCAGCACCTCGCCGAGGACGCGGCGGGCGTGGTCGGCCTGCGCGCCGCCCTTGCCCAGGGTGGTCTTGGACAGCTCGACGTACCAGTCGAAGACCTCGTCCCAGGCGAAGTGGAACAGCGCGTCGGAGACCTTCGCGAACTCGAAGTCCTCGTACAGCGCGTCCACTTCGGCCACGGTGGCGTTCAGCCGGGACAGGATCCAGCGGTCGGCCGCGGTCAGCTCCTCCGGGGCCGGCAGCGGGCCCTGGACGGTGGCGCCGTTCATCAGCGCGAAGCGGGTGGCGTTCCAGATCTTGTTGCAGAAGTTCCGGGCGCCCTTGACCCAGTCCTCACCGATCGGCACGTCCGCACCGGGGTTGGCGCCGCGGGCCAGCGTGAAGCGGACGGCGTCGGCACCGTAGGCGTCCATCCAGTCCAGCGGGTCGACGGCGGTGCCGGAGGACTTCGACATCTTCTTGCCGAACTGGTCGCGGACCAGGCCGGTCAGCGCGATGGTCTTGAACGGGATCTCGCCGTCCATCGCGTACAGGCCGAACATCATCATCCGGGCGACCCAGAAGAAGATGATGTCGTGGCCGGTCAGCAGCACGTCGGTCGGGTAGAACTTCTCCAGGTCGGCCGTCTTCTCCGGCCAGCCCAGCGTGGAGAACGGCCACAGGCCGGAGGAGAACCAGGTGTCCAGGACGTCCGGGTCCTGCACCCAGCCCTCGCCGGTGGGCGGCTGCTCGTTCGGGCCGACGCAGACGACCTCGCCGTTGGGGCCGTACCAGACCGGGATCCGGTGGCCCCACCACAGCTGGCGCGAGATGCACCAGTCGTACATGTTGTCGACCCAGTCGAAGTAGCGGCGCTCCAGCTCCTTCGGGTGGATCTCGACCCGGCCGTCGCGGACGGCGTCGCCCGCGGCCTTGGCCAGCGGCTCGACCTTGACCCACCACTGCAGCGACAGCCGCGGCTCGACCACGGTGTGGCAGCGCGAGCAGTGGCCCACGGCGTGCTCGTAGGGGCGCTTCTCGGCGACGATGCGCCCCTGCTCGCGCAGCGCGCCGACCACGGCGGAGCGGGCCTCCAGCCGGTCCAGGCCGAGGAACGGGCCGTGCACGGTGATCACACCGCGCTCGTCCATCACGCTCAGGTTCGGCAGGTTGTGCCGCTGGCCGATGGCGAAGTCGTTCGGGTCGTGGGCCGGCGTCACCTTGACGGCGCCGGTGCCGAACTCCGGGTCGACGTGCTCGTCGGCGACCACCGGGATCTCACGGTCCGTCAGCGGCAGCTTGATGGTCCGGCCGACCAGGTGCGCGTAGCGCTCGTCGGACGGGTGGACGGCCACCGCGGTGTCGCCCAGCAGGGTTTCGGCGCGGGTGGTGGCGACCACGATCGAGTCGTCGCCGTCGCCGTAGCGGATCGAGACCAGCTCGCCCGGGACGTTCTCGTGCTCGACCTCGATGTCGGACAGCGCGGTCAGGCAGCGCGGGCACCAGTTGATGATGCGCTCGGCGCGGTAGATCAGGCCGTCGTCGAAGAGCTTCTTGAAGATGGTCTGGACGGCCTGCGACAGGCCCTCGTCCATGGTGAAGCGCTCCCGCGACCAGTCCACGCCGTCGCCGAGGCGGCGCATCTGGCCGAGGATCCGGCCGCCGTAGTTCTCCTTCCACTCCCAGACCTTCTCGACGAAGGCCTCGCGGCCCAGGTCGTGCCGGGACAGGCCGGACTCGGCGAGCTGCTGCTCCACCTTGTTCTGGGTGGCGATGCCCGCGTGGTCCATGCCCGGGAGCCACAGCGCCTCGAAGCCCAGCATCCGCTTGCGGCGGGTCAGCGCGTCCATCAGCGTGTGCTGGAACGCGTGGCCCAGGTGCAGCGCACCGGTGACGTTCGGCGGCGGGATGACGATGGTGTACGCGGGCTTGTCGCTCTTCGCGTCGGCGGTGAAGTAGCCACGCTCTACCCAGCGCTCGTACAGCTCGCCCTCTACCTCGGCCGGGGCGTAGGTCGTCGGGAGGGTGGCTGCTTCGTCCCCGGGCTTGCTCGCGGGGCGCTGGTTCGTCGTGTCGGTCACGACGCACAGTTTACGGAAGCCGCGGCGGCAGTTGTGACCCGACAGTGCGGCGACCGGTCGGGCGCGCTGGGGGGGCTGTACGGTAGCGTGCCCGCATAGTCGACCGGACGGGGCCGCGCAACAGAGGCGGCGGGGGAGAAAAGACATATGTACGGCCAGGGCCAGGGACCGCAGCAGTATCCGCAGGGGCAGCCGCAGCAGCCGTACGGTGCTCCCCCGCCGCAGCCCGGCTACGGCGCTCCGCAGCAGCCGCCGGCCTATGGCGCCCCCCAGCCGCCCGCGTACGGCGCTCCGCAGCCGCCGGCCTACGGCGCTCCGCAGCCCCCCGCCGGGCAGCCCGGCTACGGAGCCCCCCAGCCGCCCACCGGGCAGCCGGGGTACGGCTACCCGCAGCAGGCGCCGCCGCCCCAGCAGCAGTGGGGCGGCATGCCCCAGCAGCCGGGTCAGCCCGGCCAGCCCGGCTACGGCGGCTTCCCGCCGCCGGCCGCCCCGTCCAAGGGCAAGGGCGGGATCATCGCCCTGGTGGTGGTCCTGGTGCTGGCCGCCGGCGGCGGCGCCGCCTGGTGGGCGCTGAGCGGCACCAAGGGCTCGGACACCGAGGGCAAGTACAAGCTGTCCGCGCCGGAGAGCGCCGCCGGCTACACCAAGAAGAACGCCGACGAGAAGGGCGGGCTGAAGGGCCTGGAAGGCGTCGGCACCTTCGAGGGCACGCTCTCCGCGACCTACCAGAAGACCACCACCGATGCGGCCAGCCTCAGCGGTTCCTGGGGCAAGATCCCGGACCCGGCCAAGGCGCTCGACACGGTCACCAAGAAGATCAACGAGGGCGACAGCAGCGACGCCTCCGCGGGCAAGCTGGTCTGGAAGCAGGAACTGACGGACGTCGACGCCAGTGACCCGACGGACCCGGGCGCCAAGCTCCGCTGCGGTGTGGGCACCTCGGACACCGGCACCGGCAAGGCCTCGATGGGCATCCCGATGTGCCTGTTCGCCAGCCACTCCACCATCGGCGTGGTCGCGTTCGTCTCCCTGGACCCCTCCGGCAAGAGCATCAGCACCACCGAGGCCGCCACCCGCGCCCGCCAGCTGCGCGACGCCGCGACCGTCACCAAGTAGCCACCACAGCACCGCACTTCACGCTCGAACGGAGTATCGCCCCGTGTCCGACAACCAGTTCGGCCCGCCGCAGCCCGGCTTCGGACCCCCGCCTGCCCAGGACGGTTCGATACCCCCGCAGGACGCGCCCGCCGCGCCCCAGGGCGGCTACGGCCAGCCGACCGTGCCCGCAGCACCCCAGGGCGGCTACGGCCAGCCGGCCGCCCCGCAGCAGGCCTGGGGCGGTGGCGGCGTGCCGCCGCAGGCGTTCCCGCCCGGCACCCCCGGCGGTTACCCGCCCGGTTACCCGGTGGCGCCGAAGAAGTCCCGCAAGGGCCTGTGGATCGGTCTGTCCGTGGTGGCCGCGGTGGTTCTCGGCGGCGCGGGCGTGCTCGGCTACCTGATCTACGACACCGCGGCGGAGACCGGCAAGAACAAGGTCGTCCTGCCGCAGTCCTTCCACGACATGACCAACGACCCGAACGACGCGGACGCCAAGGACCTGGCCAGCGAGCTGCAGAGCGGCATGCAGGCGGAGAAGGACTCGTTCACCAACCCCGAGCCGGTCAGCGCCATCTACCGGTCCTCGGACGAGGAGAAGATGCTGCTGGTGTCCGGCCTGACCGGCCACGTGCTGCTGCCGTCCAAGCAGGTCGACGCGCTGTACAGCAGCCTCCCGGGCGGCGGCGCCACCAACCGCACCGACGTCGACGCGGGCCCGCTCGGCGGCCGGATGTCCTGCGGAAACCTGGAGTTGGGCGGCCAGAACGGCGGCATCTGCGTCTGGGCCGACAGCTCCTCCGTGGTGATGGTCCTGGAGCTCGACATGTCCGCCGAGGACGGCGTCACCAAGGAGAAGGTCATCGCGGACGCCCAGGAGCTGCGCAAGCTCGCCGAGGTCCCCAAGTAGCCTCCGCCGCACGGGACATGAAAGGGCCCCGCACCGTTCACCGGTGCGGGGCCCTTTCGCTGTCGCCGGGTTGACGCCGGGTCAGGCGCTCTTCTCGCGGCGCTCACGCTTGATCATGTCGCGCGGGACCAGGGTCGGGATGGCGTGCTTGGAGACCACATCCCCGGTGACCACCACGCGGGCGACGTCCTGACGGGACGGCACCTCGTACATCACGGACATCAGCACCTCCTCCATGATGGCCCGCAGACCGCGCGCGCCGGTACCCCGCAGGATCGCCTGGTCGGCGATCGCCTCCAGCGCGTCCCGGGTGAACTCCAGCTCCACGCCGTCGAGTTCGAACAGCTTGCGGTACTGCTTCACCAGCGCGTTCTTCGGCTCGGTGAGGATCTGCAGCAGCGCCTCGCGGTCCAGGTTGTGCACGCTGGTGATGACGGGCAGGCGGCCGATGAACTCCGGGATCATCCCGAACTTCACCAAGTCCTCCGGCATCACCTGACGGAAGTGGTCCGAGGCGTCCAGCTCGCGCTTGGAGCGGATGGTGGCGCCGAAGCCGATGCCCTTGGCACCCGCCCGGCCCTCGATGATCCGCTCCAGGCCGGCGAACGCGCCACCCACGATGAACAGCACGTTGGTGGTGTCGATCTGGATGAACTCCTGGTGCGGGTGCTTGCGGCCCCCCTGCGGCGGCACCGAGGCGGTGGTGCCCTCCAGGATCTTCAGCAGCGCCTGCTGCACGCCCTCGCCGGAGACATCGCGGGTGATCGACGGGTTCTCGCTCTTGCGGGCGACCTTGTCGATCTCGTCGATGTAGATGATCCCGGTCTCGGCCTTCTTGACGTCGTAGTCGGCCGCCTGGATCAGCTTCAGCAGGATGTTCTCGACGTCCTCACCGACGTAGCCGGCCTCGGTCAGCGCGGTGGCGTCCGCGATCGCGAACGGCACGTTCAGCATCCGGGCCAGGGTCTGCGCCAGCAGCGTCTTGCCGGAGCCGGTCGGGCCCAGCAGCAGGATGTTCGACTTGGCCAGCTCGATCGCGTCGTCCCGGCCGGAGCCGGAACGGCCGGCCTCGCCCGCCTGGACGCGCTTGTAGTGGTTGTAGACCGCGACCGACAGCGCCTTCTTGGCGAGGTCCTGGCCGACCACGTACTGGTCCAGGAACTCGTAGATCTCGCGGGGCTTCGGCAGTTCCTCGAAGCGCACCTCGGAGCTCTCGGCGAGCTCCTCCTCGATGATCTCGTTGCACAGGTCGATGCACTCGTCGCAGATGTACACGCCTGGCCCGGCGATCAGCTTCTTCACCTGCTTCTGCGACTTGCCGCAGAACGAGCACTTGAGCAGGTCGCCACCGTCTCCGATGCGTGCCACGAGGTGCTTCCCCTTCGCCAGGGGCCCCGCGGGGGTCGGGGCCTGGTGCTGTGAGACCGGCTGCGCCGTCGGCGGTCGGTCTGGTATCCGACGGTACTCTGCCGAGCCGTTGTTTCCGCCGACTTCGGCCGCTCTGCCCTACGCCCTGGGCGAATTGATACCGAACAGATGCCGTCCCGGGTGCATGACCCGACAGCCATTGTGCCGGGGCGGCGGCCCCGACCGGAACGCCCCGGGGCGGGGCGTACATCACGTACGCGCCGCCCCGGGGCGAGGGTTCAGTCGGTGTACGAGTTCTTCCGGGTCGAGATGATCTGGTCGACCAGGCCGTACTCCAGCGCCTCTTCGGCGGTCAGGATCTTGTCGCGCTCGATGTCCTCGCGGACCTGCTCGACCTCCTTGTTGGAGTGCTTGGCCAGCATGCTCTCCAGCTGCTCGCGCATCCGGAAGATCTCCTTGGCCTGGATCTCCAGGTCCGACACCTGACCGCGGCCGGTCTCGGTGTACGGCTGGTGGATCAGCACCCGGGCGTTCGGCAGCGCCATCCGCTTGCCGGGGGTGCCGGCGGCCAGGATCACCGCGGCGGCCGAGGCGGCCTGGCCCATGCAGACCGTCTGGATGTCGGGCTTCACGAACTGCATGGTGTCGTAGATCGCGGTCAGCGCGGTGAACGAGCCGCCCGGGGAGTTGATGTAGACCGAGATGTCGCGGTCCGGGTCCATCGACTCCAGGCAGATCAGCTGCGCCATGATGTCGTTCGCGGAGACGTCGTCCACCTGCGAGCCGAGGAAGATGATGCGCTCCTCGAACAGCTTGGCGTACGGGTCGTACTCGCGAACGCCCTGCGAGGTGCGCTCGACGAACCGCGGGACGATGTAGCGGCCCTCGGCCCGCATGTCCTCCAGGCGGGCCTTGGCACCGGACAGGCTGGGGATGTTCATGTTCTCAGGTCCTCCGAAGCGTGCGGTCTGGGTTCCGATACCGGTCAGCCGGCCTGGCCGGCGCCGGTGCCGCCGCCGCCCGGGACGTCCGCGGCGCTGTGCATGATGTCGTCGATCAGGCCGTACGCCTTGGCCTCCTCCGGGGTGAACCAGCGGTCGCGGTCGGAGTCTGCGGTGACCTGCTCGAAGGTCTGCCCACTGTGGTGGGCGATCATCTCCGACATCCGCTTCTTGGTGCGCAGCAGCTGCTCCGCCTGGATCCGGATGTCGGTGGCGGAGCCGCCGAGGCCCGCGGAGGGCTGGTGCATCAGGATGTTGGCGTTCGGCAGCGAGAAGCGCTTGCCCGGGGTGCCCGCGGTCAGCAGGAACTGGCCCATCGACGCGGCCATGCCCATGGCGATGGTCACGACGTCGTTCTTGATGTACTGCATGGTGTCGTAGATCGCCATGCCGGCCGAGATCGAGCCGCCCGGGGAGTTGATGTAGAGAAAGATGTCCTTCTCAGGGTCCGCCGCGAGCAGCAGGAGCTGGGCGGTGATCTTGTTGGCGATGTCGTCGTCGACCTGCTGGCCGAGGAAGATGATGCGCTCGTTGAGCAGCCGGTTGTAGACCTGGTCGCCCAGGCCGCCGCCCACGTCGCCGCCGGCGGCGTGCGGTGCCATCAGGCCAGGCATCTGCATCTGCGGGAACGTCACTTAGCCACCTGCTCAGTCGATCTGCGTGTGTGTCGCTGTCCACCGACCCTAACGCGCAGGCCCCGCCGCTGAATCCCCCACGCAGAACTGTTCGCTGTGAGCGCAGGGTGACTGGGCCCCACGCGAACGGGCCCGGGCACCATGCGGTGCCCGGGCCCGTCCCGGTGCTGCGATCCGCCGGATTCCCGGCGGTTACGAGGCTCAGGCCTCGGTGGTCTCCTCGGCGGCGGCCTCGGTGACAACCTCTTCCTCGTCGTCCTCGAACGAGACGACCTCACCGTTGGTGTCGGTGACCTTGGCGGCCTCGACCACCAGGGCCAGCGCCTTGCCGCGGGCGACCTCGCCGACCAGGAGCTGGACCTGGCCGCCCTGGACGACCTGCTGGGCGAACTGGTCCGGGGTCAGGCCGGAGCCGGCGGCGCGACGGATGAGGTGCTCGGTGAGCTCCTCCTGGTTGACGCCCAGCTCCTCGTTCTTGACGATCTGGTCCAGCACGAACTGGGTCTTGATGCCCTTCTTCGCCTGGTCCTCGGTCTCCTTGTCGAAGTCCTCGCGGGACTTGTCCTGGGAGGCCAGGTAGGTGTCGAGGGTCAGGCCCATCGGCTCCAGCTGGTGGTGCTCCAGGTTGTGCTTGCGGGTGCCGATCTCGTCCGCGAGCAGCTTCTCCGGGTAGTCCATCTCGACCCGGGTCAGCAGCTCGTCGAGGACCTTCTCCTGGGCCTGGGTGGCCTGGTCGAACTCCTTCATCCGCTCAAGGCGCTTGCGGGAGTCCCCGCGCAGCTCCTCCAGGGTGTCGAACTCGCTCGCGAGCTGCGCGAACTCGTCGTCCAGCTCCGGGAGTTCCTTCTCCTGGACGGTGGTCACGGTGACGGTGACCTCGGAGTCCTTGCCGACCTGGGTGCCACCCTTGAGGGTGGTGGTGAAGGTCTTGGCCTCGCCGGCGGACAGGCCGATGACGGCCTCGTCGATGCCGTCCAGCAGGCGGCCGGAGCCGATCTCGTAGCTCACGCCGGTGGCGGTGCCGTCCTCCGGCACCTCACCGTCGACCTTGGCCTCCAGGTCGATGACCACGACGTCGCCCTCGGCGGCGGCGCGCTCGACATCCTTCACGGAGCTGAAGCGCTCGCGCAGCTGCTGCAGCGACTTCTCGATGTCCTCGTCGGTGACCTCGACCGGGTCCACCACGACGGCGATCTCGGCGAAGTCCGGCAGGGTGACCTCGGGACGGACGTCGACCTCGGCGGTGAACTTCAGGTCACCGCCGTCGACCAGGTTCTCGACACCGGCGATGTCGGTGATGTCCGGCTGGCCCAGCACGTCGATCTGGCCCTCGTCGACGGCCTGCGTGTAGAAGCGCGGAAGCGCGTCGTTGACGGCCTCCTCCAGCACCGCGCCACGGCCGAAGCGCTGGTCGATGACCCGGTTCGGGATCTTGCCCTTGCGGAAGCCCGGGACGGTGACCTGCTGGTTGATCTTCTTGTACGCCGCGTCGAGGCTGGGCTTGAGCTCCTCGAAGGGCACCTCGACGGTGAGTCGAACCCGGGTCGGGTTCAGAGTCTCGACGGCGCTCTTCACGGTTAGGTCTCCTAGGGGGCTTGCGGTCAGGGCGATAGGCGGTTGGGGCTGCAATGCTGTCCGTACTACCGCCAGCGGTCCATCCTACCGGTACCACGAAAGCGACTGTGCCCGGCACCGGGTGCACGCCGGAGCAGGCCCACCGGGCCCGCGCCCCACAACGACAACAGGGCCCCGCCCACGGACGAGACCCTGCCGCACGGTCGGGGTGACCGGATTCGAACCGACGGCCTTCCGCTCCCAAAGCGGACGCGCTACCAACCTGCGCCACACCCCGTGGTGCCGAGCAGAAGAGTACACGTCGGGCCGCCTCCGGCCGGGGCGATATTCGCGAGCCGACAACGCGGAAGGAGTGTGCAATCCACCGGCTCGACCAGGTACCCTGATCCAGTCCTCGCCACCGCGACGCGGTGCGGGTACGCCTTTGCGGGTGTAGCTCAATGGTAGAGCCCCAGTCTTCCAAACTGGTCACGCGAGTTCGATTCTCGTCACCCGCTCCACGCGGCCAACGGCCCCGACTGCCAACGCAGTCGGGGCCGTTGCCGTTCCACGGCGCGGTCGCCGCTTCCTGGACAGCCCGAAGGCCCCGGGCAGCCTGGGTGGCTGCGCGGGGCCTTCGGGGGGTGAGGCGGGGATCAGACGTTGACGCCGTGGGCCGCCAGGTAGGCGACGGGGTCGATGTCGGAGCCGTAGTTCGGGGTGGTGCGGATCTCGAAGTGCAGGTGCGGGCCGGTCACGTTGCCGGTGGCGCCGGAGAGACCGATCTGCTGACCCGCCGTCACGGCCTGGCCGGCCGAGACGGAGATCGAGGACAGGTGGGCGTACTGGGCGTACTTGCCGTCGGCCAGCTTGATGATGACCTGGTTGCCGTAGGCGCCGCCGTTGCCCGCGGAGACCACGGTGCCCGCGGCGACGGCCTTGAGGCTGGTGCCGGTGGCGACCGGGAAGTCGATGCCGGTGTGGTAGCCGGAGGCCCAGTTGGAGCCGGCGACCTTGTAACCGGTGGTGACCTTGCCCGGCGCGGGGGCGACGTAGGTGGCGGACGCGCTGGTGCTCGCGGCGGCCGGGACGGCGGTGACCGCGGCGGCGGCCGGGGCCGGGGGCACGGGCTGGGCCTTGACGGTGCCGGTGGTGGCCGACTTGACGGTGCCGGTGGCGGCCGGCTTGGTGGTGTCGGCCGGCTTGACGGCGACCTTCGGCGCGGCGGCGGTGTCCGTGGAGGTGGACTTGGCGGCCGGGGCCTTCGCGGGGGCGGCGGCCTGGCCGTTGATCGCCAGCTTCTGGCCGGGGAAGATCAGGTCGGGGTTGCCGCCGACCACGGAACGGTTGTCCTGGTACAGCTTCTCCCAGCCGCCGTCGACGTGCTGCGCGGCAGCGATCTTGGACAGGGTGTCGCCGGAGGCGACCCGGTAGCTGTGCGGGGCGGCGGCGTCGGCGACGGGGGTGGCCTCCGCCGTGACCGTGGCCGGGCGGCTGCCGGCCTGGTCGGTGGAGGTGTGCGCGGAGGCGGCGGTGACCGGGAGGCCGATCGCGGCGCCGGCCACACCGGTGGCGATGGCGATCCGGGCGATGGTGGCCAGGCGCGGCTTGCGGTGCTTGCCCTGAGCGGACATGAAGGCGTTCCTCTCCGACGCCTGCGAGGTGAGCTGTCGGGTTCGGGCGAGAGTTGCCCGGCCGCGGAACTGCGGCTTCACCCCGAGCCGTTCCCGGTTGTTCCCGGGCCCGGCGACTTACCTGTGGTTCCCCCGCTCCTGCCGTGGCGTGGTATCTGGTCGGCACCGGACGACGGCAGGACTAGGCGTTCCGTCCGGTGGCCCGCCCGGTCGCTGGCCGGGCTGCGGAGGAAGCAAATCCCACGGCCCGTGAGGCTGGCAAACGCCGATCGGCCCCGCTCCCGGGATCGGGAAGGGGCTGACGATCCACCAGGTCACGCTGTGCCGACACCGCCACTGCGGTGCGCGTACGGGATCATGACGGTGCGCGTACGAACCCCGCACGGTGGGCGACTTCGGCCACCGTGCGCGTTCGGGCGCGGACCTGGCGTGACGTCGCGGGTGAGCCTGGTCACCCGCGGGCAGGCCGAATGGACGGCGCGGGGGTGCATCCCGCCCGTCGTGGCGTGCCGCCGGGGAGCCGACAGGCCGTCAGCCCGCGATCGACGCGATGGCCTTGGAGACCGAGGTGAGGAACTGCTGGATCGGGCCGGCCATGGTCGACTGGCTGAGCATGAAGCCGAACAGGGCGGCGACGATGGCGTGCCCGGTCTTCAGCTGCTTGTTGCGAATGAAGATCGCGACGATGATGCCGAACAGGACAAGCGCGGAGACGGAGAAGGCCACCGGGACTCACTTCCTCGATTCATGGCGGGGGTTCGGTGGAAGCCGGCGTTGGCTCCCAGGCGGAAACCGGCCCCTGCCCCCCGTGTCCCCACCACTCCATCCGGACTCAGTGTGGTCTCTCGTGCTGAGTGCGTAAAGGACTTGCCCGGTCGCTCGGTGCCCGAACCCGCCTGGCAGGACTGATTTTCGCCGACCGCGACGATAGCGGACTGGTTCTGACAACCCGTCGGCGGGCGGCGGTCGGTGCTGGCCGGCGCGGCAAACCGGCAGGCAGATCCGGCATCGGCGCCCGGCCCGGGCGGCGTACCGGAATTGGCCGAAGATCATCGCCCGGGTTTGACACTCCGTGGACACTCCGCGCTCACCGAGTCTGCACCTGACGGAAGTTCAGCGGCGCCAGATCAGCAGCACCGCGCGGTCGTCGTTGACGTGCTTGGCGACGGTGTCGATCAGCCGGACCGCGGCGCCGGACCGGACCGCCCCGGGGGCGGTGGCGACCAGCCGGTCGGCCTCGCCCATCAGCCGGTCCATGCCCTCGGTGAGGTCGCGGCCGGGGATCTCCACCATGCCGTCGGTGCACAGCATCAGGAGGTCGCCGGGGCCGAGGGTGCCGCGCACCCCTTCGAACTTGGCCTCGTCGTAGATGCCGAGCAGCGGGCCCTCGGCCTCCTTGACCTCCCAGTACCCGGCCCCGGCGAGGCGGTGCATGCCGGGCAGGTGGCCGGCGGAGAGCAGTTCGTACTCGCCGGTGTCCAGGTCGACCACCAGGTGGACGGCGGTGGCGAAGCCCTCCGCCCAGTCCTGGCGCAGCAGGTAGCCGTTGGCGGCGGGCAGGAAGTCGTGGGCGGGCAGCGAACCGAGCAGGCCGCCGAAGGCGCCGGACAGCAGCAGGGCGCGGCTGCCGGCGTCCATGCCCTTGCCGGAGACGTCGGCGAGGACGGCTTCGAGCATCCGCCCGCCGGGGCCGGTGCGGGCGGCGACCATGAAGTCGCCGGAGAAGGACTGGCCGCCGGCCGGGCGCAGCGCGGTGTCGGTGTGCCAGCCGTCGGGCAGGTGCGGGAAGCGGCCCTGGATCCGGATCCGTTCACGCAGGTCGAACAGCATGGTGGAGCCGCCGCGCCAGGGCACGCCGATCCGGCGGCGGAACTGGGCGACCAGCAGTCCGGCGACGCCGACCGCGCCGACCACCAACGCGGAGCCGGGGGTGACGCCGTGGGTGTAGGCCTCGGGCCGCGCGCTCGCGACGCGTTCGCCGGTGTGCACCAGGGATTCGGTGATCAGTCCGGCGGCGGCGACGGCGTACAGCAGCACCAGGGTGCCGGGGCGCAGCAGCAGCGCGCCGGCCAGCACGGGCAGCACCAGGGCGGTGGGCGGGGCCCAGTCGGGGAGCAGGATGTTCAGGAGCACCAGGACGGGCACGGCGAGGGCGAGGGCGGCGAACGCCCACCAGTCGGCGCCGTCGCCGCGGAAGTAGTCGACGCCGGTGCGGCGCAGCCTGCGTCGGGCCCGGTACAGCGCAGCGCGCAGCCGGGCCGTCACGGGCTCGCGGGACGGTCCGCCGTCCCGGCCCGTCGCTCTGGGGCGCGCACTGCCGGCCATGGGGACCGACCTTATCCACCGCCGGTGCGCGCGTCGACGGCCCGGTGGCACCGAGTGCAACGGGGGTGGCACGCTCCGGCGGGTTTCGGCCGTGCGCCGGATATCGGGTGACGGCATGGGCGCGACAAATCGGTCGCGCGGTTCCGGATCGGGTGGTAGGCAGGGCCTCATGACGATTCGACACCCCGATCTGTCCGTACGGCCGCTGCGCGCCGAGGAGTGGGACACCTGGTACGACGTGCTGGACGTGGCCTTCGGCGGGGCCGGCGAGGCACCCGAGGAGCGGGCGCTGTGGCACGAGTTGACGGAGGTGGAGCGCTCGCTGGCGGTCTGCGAGGGCGAGCGGATCGTCGGCACCGCGTCCGCGTTCAGCTTCCGGCTGGTGGTGCCGGGCGGCGCGGTGGTCCCGGCGGCGGGTGTGACGATGGTGGGTGTGCTGCCCACCCACCGGCGGCGCGGCGCGCTGACCGCCATGATGCGCCGTCAGCTGGACGAGGTGCGTGCGGCCGGGGAGTCGCTGGCGGTGCTGACGGCGTCCGAGCCGGCGATCTACGGGCGGTTCGGCTACGGGCAGGCCACCCGCAAGGCGGTGGTGTCGATGGCCCGCGGCCGGGTGCGGGTGCACACCCCGGAGCGGCGTGGCGATGTGGTGCTGCGGCTGGTCGATCCGGCGGCCGAACTGGCGCGCTGCGAGGAGCTGTACGCCCGTCTCGCCACCGGCCGTCCGGGCATGCTGCTGCGCCTGCCCGGCTGGGAGAAGCTGCCGGTGCTGGACGCGCCTCAGTCCCGCGGGGGCTTTTCCGCGTTGCAGTCGGTGGTGGCGGAGGACCCGGCCACCGGTGAGCTGCTCGGCTACGCCAGGTACGCGGTGAAGAGCGAGTGGAACGAGCGCGGCGCGGCCGGGGTGGTCCGGGTCCGCACGGTGCAGGCGGAGCAGCCCTGGGTGTACGCCCGGCTGTGGGAGTTCCTGCTGGACCTGGACCTGACCGAGCGGGTGGAGGCGTTCAACCTGCCGGCCGACGACCCGCTGCTGCACCTGGTGTCGGACGTCCGACATCTGACGCCCCGGCTGGTGGACGCCATGTTCGTGCGGCTGGTGGATCTGCCGAAGGCGCTCGAGGCGCGCGGCTGGGCGCAGCCGGTGGACGTGGTGCTGGAGGTCACCGACGCGTTCTGCCCGTGGAACGCGGGCCGTTGGCGGCTGACGGCCGCGCCGGGGAAGCCGGCCTCCTGCGTGCGGACCGACGAGCCGGCCGAACTGGAGCTGGACGTCCGCGAGTTGGGCTCGGCCTACTTGGGCGGCACCTCGCTGGTGGCGCTGGCCGCGGCGGGGCTGGTGCGGGAGCTGCGGCCGGGGGCGCTGGAGCCGGTGTCGGCGGCGTTCCGCTCGGGCCTGGAGCCCTGGCTGCCGCACAACTTCTGATCAGCTGCCGGAAAGCGCGCGCCCGCCCGGGACGACTCCCGGGCGGGCGCGGTGCGTTGTGGCCGGATCAGCCCTGCGGGTGGTGGGCCGGGACGGGCGGCAGTTCGCCGGTGGTCTCGTACTCGGAGAGCATCTCGATCCGGCGGGTGTGCCGGGGCTCGCCGCTGTACGGGGTGTTGAGGAAGATCTCGACGAACTTGGTGGCCTCGTCCAGGGTGTGCATCCGGCCGCCGACCGAGATCACGTTGGCGTTGTTGTGCTCGCGGCCGAGGGCGGCGGTCTGCTCGCTCCAGGCCAGCGCGGCGCGGACACCCTTGACCTTGTTGGCGGCGATCGCCTCGCCGTTGCCGGAGCCGCCGATCACCACGCCCAGCGCCTCGGGGTCGGCGGCGGTGCGCTCGGCCGCCCGCAGGCAGAACGGCGGGTAGTCGTCCTCGGCGTCGTAGATGTGCGGGCCGCAGTCGACCGGCTCGTGCCCGGCCTCCTTCAGCCACTCGACGAGGTGGTTCTTCAGTTCGTATCCGGCGTGGTCGGAGCCCAGGTAGACGCGCATGGAGACGAGTGTGACATGCCACCGGGCCCGCACCCCGGCAGGGGCGGCGGGCCCGGTGGGCGACGGGTTGTCAGCGGCGGCCGACGAGCTTCCAGGTGAGCGGCAGGACGCCCATCGCGAGCGCCATCTTCAGCGCGTCGCCGATCAGGTACGGGTACATGCCGAGGCTCGCGGCCTTGGCCAGCGGGACGTCCAGGGCGTAGGCCAGGTACGGCACGCCGACCGCGTAGATCACCAGGCTGCCGAGCGCCATCGCGCCCGCGGTGTGCAGCGGGCTGCGGTCGGCGCCGCGGCGGGCCAGCGCGCCGGTGAGGGCGGCGGCCAGCACGAAGCCGATCACGTAGCCGAAGGTGGCCATGCCCGCGCCAGAGGTGCCCTCGGCGAACCAGGGCAGGCCGGCCGCGCCGGCCACCAGGTACAGGCCGAGCGCGGCGGCGCCGCGGCGGGCGCCGAGCGCGGTGCCGACCAGCAGCGCGGCGAAGGTCTGGCCGGTCACCGGCACCGGCGAGCCCGGCACGGGAACGGACAGCTGGGCGGCGATGCCGGTCAGCGCGGCGCCACCGGCCACCAGGGCCAGGTCGCGGGCCCGCGCGCCGATCCGGGTGGACGCCTGCGGCAGCAGGTCGGCGAGGACGGCGGTGGACGGTATCGACGCGGCGATGGCCATGGCTGCTCCCGGGTTTCCGATGGATTGATCACCAGTGAACCTAGCCGCGCCGGGGCTCGGCCGCCGCGTCGGGGCACGACAAAGCCGACCGGGCCGGGCTTGTCGGGTCCGGCCTGTGACCAAGCCCTCACCGAGTGCACACGGTGGCGTGGTCGTCACGGTCCGTCGGAAAGGCGTCCGGATGCCGGTCCCGATTGGGGCGTCCACGCCATATGCCGAATAGTGGACAGATCCCGCCGAAATGGTCGGGCTGTCGCACAGTCTGGAAATCCCCCCGCATGACCCGTACTCCCACCTCAGCCCGCGCGTCCGCCAGGCCGGACGCCGCCGGCGCTGCCGAGGACGCCGGCCTGGCCCACGGACTCAAGCAGCGCCACCTGTCGATGATCGCGCTCGGTGGAGTGATCGGGGCCGGCCTCTTCGTCGGCTCCGGCGCAGGGATCGCCGCCGCCGGGCCCGCCGTGGTACTCGCCTTCGCCGCCTCCGGGCTGCTGGTGATGCTGGTCATGCGGATGCTCGGCGAGATGTCCGCCGCCCGCCCCGCCTCCGGCTCGTTCTCGGTGCACGCCGAGCGCGAGATCGGCCCGTGGGCCGGGTTCACCGCCGGCTGGCTGTTCTGGGTGCTGCTGTGTGTCGGTGTCGCCGTGGAGGCGATCGGCGCGGCCGGCATCGTCTCCGGCTGGTTGCCCGGCGTCCCGTCCTGGATCTGGGTCGCCGTTTTCATGTCCTTCTTCTGCGTCACCAACCTGGCCGCCGTCCGCAACTTCGGCGAGTTCGAGTTCTGGTTCGCCGCGGTCAAGGTGCTCGCGATCAGCGCCTTCCTGGTGATCGGCGTCCTGGCCGTGCTCGGCCTGCTGCCCGGCACCTCCTCCCCCGGCACCTCCAACCTGACCGGTCACCACGGCTTCCTGCCGCACGGCACCGCCGGACTGGTCACCGGACTGCTGGCCTCGGTCTTCGCGTACGGCGGGCTGGAGACCGTCACCATCGCCGCCGCCGAGTCGGAGAACCCCCGGCGCAGCGTGGCCCTCGCGGTGCGCACCGCGATGTGGCGGATCGCCCTGTTCTACGTCGGTTCGATGGCGGTGATCGTCACCCTGGTGCCGTGGGACGACCCGTCCGTGGTTCGGCCCGGCCCCTACGTCGCCGTGCTGCACACCCTCGGCATCCCGGGGGCCGCGGAGCTGATGAACGTGGTGGTGCTGATAGCGCTGCTCTCCGCGATGAACGCCAACATCTACGGCTCCTCCCGGATGGCGCACTCGCTGATCGCCCGCGGCCACGGCCCGCGCGCGCTGGCCCGCGTCTCCGGCGGCGTGCCGCGGCGCGCCGTGCTGGCGTCCTGCGGGTTCGGGTTCCTCGCCGTGCTGCTGTCCTACTGGTGGCCGGAGACGGTCTTCTCCTGGCTGCTGAACATGGTCGGCGCGGCCGTCCTGGTGGTGTGGGCCTTCATCGCCGTCGCCCAGCTGCGGATGCGCCGGAAGCTGCCGGCGGCGCAGCTCCCCGTCCGGATGTGGGCGTTCCCGTACCTGACGTACGCGGCGCTGGCCGCGATCGCGGTGGTCCTGGTGCTGATGACGCTGGACTCCGCGAACCGCATCCAGCTGTACTTCACCGCCGGCCTGACGGTCGTGCTGGCCGTCGTCGGCCACCTGCGCGGCCGTCGGGCGGCACCGGCGGCCTGACGCAGACAGAAGCCCCCGCATCGGATGCGGGGGCTTCTGCGGGTGCGGGCTACTCGAACGACGGCCCCGCGGTGCGGGTGCGCTTGATCTCGTAGAAGCCGGGCGTGGAGGCGACCAGCAGCGTGCCGTCCCAGAGCCGGGCGGCCGCCTCGCCGCGCGGGGTCGGGGTGACGACGGGGCCGAAGAAGGCGATCCGGTCGCCGTCCGGGCCGTCCACGGCGATCACCGGGGTGCCGACGTCCTCGCCGACCAGGCCGATGCCCGCCGCGTGCGAGGCGCGCAGCTTCTCGTCGTAGGCGTCCGTGTCGGCGGCGTCCGCGAGCTCGGCGGGCAGCCCGGCGGCGGTGAGTGCGGCGACCACGGTCTCCCGGGTGTTGGGCAGGCCCTGGTTGTGGAAGCGGGTGCCGAGCTCGGTGTAGAGCCGGCCGAGCACCTCCTCGCCGTGCGCCTCGGCGGCGGCGATCAGTACCCGCACCGGGCCCCAGCCGGCGGCCAGCAGCTCGCGGTACTGCTCGGGCAGATCCTCGCGGTTCTCGTTGAGGACGGACAGGCTCATCACGTGCCAGCGGGTGTCCACGGGGCGGAGCTGCTCGACCTCCAGCATCCAGCGGGACGTCATCCAGGCCCACGGGCAGATCGGGTCGAACCAGAAGTCGGCGGTCTTGCGAGAGTCAGCGGTGCTCACGGGCGGCGTCCTCGGTGTCGGCGATCGAGAAGGTGCGGGGGCGTCGCCCCCTCGGAACCCCAACCCGGACCCGGGCGTGATGATTCCTCATCCAGTGCAATG
This sequence comes from Kitasatospora sp. NPDC059673, assembly GCF_042734215.1. Taxonomy (NCBI): domain Bacteria; kingdom Bacillati; phylum Actinomycetota; class Actinomycetes; order Kitasatosporales; family Streptomycetaceae; genus Kitasatospora; species Kitasatospora sp. NPDC059673. Next base: position 171,884 of record NZ_JBHWEN010000011.1, read on the forward strand.
GCACCGCGGGAACGGCGTGAAAGGATGCCCCCGAAGGGGTGCCATGAACACTCCCAAAGCCGTGTGTTCCATACAGAGGAGTACCGCCGTGCCGGGTAAAAACCTGAGCCGTGAGGAGGCCCGAGACCGGGCCGGGATCATCCGGGTGGAGAGCTACCGCGTCCACCTGGACGTGAGTGCGGCGGCCGACCCCGGCCGGCCCACCTTCCGTTCCACCACCCGGATTTCCTTCGACTGCGCCACCCCGGGCGCGTCCAGCTTCGCCGACCTGCTCGCCCCCGAGGTGGTCTCGGTCGAGCTGAACGGGCGCCGGCTCGACCCGGCCGAGGTGTTCGACGGCGCCCGGGTCGCGCTGCCGGAGCTCGCCGACCGCAACGAGCTGACGGTGGTCGCCGAGTGCGCCTACAGCCGCACCGGCGAGGGCCTGCACCGCTTCGTCGACCCGGCGGACGGCGAGACCTACCTGTACACCCACTACGAGCCGGCCGACGCCCGCCGGGTGTTCGCCAACTTCGAACAGCCCGACCTGAAGGCCCCGTTCAGCTTCACGGTGACCGCCCCGGCGGCCTGGGACGTGTACGCCAACGCGGTGCCCGCCCGGATCACCGAGGACGGCGACACCCGCACCTGGGAGTTCGCGCCGACCAAGCCGATCTCCACCTACCTGACCGCCGTGGTCGCCGGCCCGTACCACGTGGTGCGCGGCCACTACTCGCGCGAACTGCCCGACGGCACCGTGCTGGAGATCCCGCTCGCCACCACCTGCCGCCAGTCGCTGGCCCCGTACTTCGACGCCGACGAGATCCTCACCGTCACCAAGCAGGGCCTGGACTTCTTCCACGACGAGTTCGACTACCCGTACCCGTTCGGCAAGTACGACCAGTGCTTCGTCCCCGAGTACAACATCGGCGCCATGGAGAACCCGGGCTGCGTGACCTTCCGCGAGGAGTTCATCTACCGCTCGAAGGTCACCGAGGCCGCCTACGAGTCCCGCGCCAACGTGATCCTGCACGAGATGGCGCACATGTGGTTCGGCGACCTGGTCACCATGAAGTGGTGGGACGACCTGTGGCTGAAGGAGTCGTTCGCCGACTTCATGGGCTCGTTCGCGCAGATCGAGGCCACCAAGTACCGCTCCGCCTGGATCACCTTCGCCAACCGCCGCAAGGCCTGGGCGTACCGGCAGGACCAGTTCCCCACCACCCACCCGATCACCGCGGACATCCGCGACCTGGAAGACGCCAAGCTCAACTTCGACGGCATCACCTACGCCAAGGGCGCGTCCGTCCTCAAGCAGCTGGTCGCGTACGCCGGCCGGGACGCGTTCTTCGAGGGCGCCCGCCGCTACTTCAAGAAGCACGCGTTCGGCAACACCGTCCTCGGCGACCTGCTGGACGCCCTGGAGGAGACCAGCGGCCGCGACCTGCGCGCCTGGTCCGCCGCCTGGCTGCAGACCTCCGGCGTCAACACCCTCACCCCCGAGGTCGCACACGACGCCGAGGGCCGGATCACCGAACTGGCGATCCGCCAGGACGGCGACGTGCTGCGCCCGCACCGGATCGCGGTCGGCCTGTACGACCGCGCCGAGGACGGCTCGCTGCGGCGCACCGACCGCCACGAGCTGGACGTCACCGGCGCCCGCACCGTGGTCGCCGAGGCGGCGGGCCGCTCGCTGCCCGCGCTGGTGCTGCTCAACGACGACGACCTGACGTACTGCAAGGTCCGCTTCGACGAGCGCTCGCTGGAGACCCTGCGCACCGGCCTCGGCGACCTCACCGGGGAGACCGGCCTGGCCCGGGCGCTGGCCTGGTCCGCGGTGTGGAACCTGACCCGGGACGGGCTGATGCCCACCCGCGACTACCTCGACCTGGTGCAGCGCTTCGCCGGCCGGGAGTCCGACATCGGCGTGCTGCAGTCCCTGCACCAGCAGGCCGGCACCGCCCTGGAGCTGTACGCCGACCCGGCCCGCCGCGCCGACTACGGCACCGCGCTCGCCGAGATCGCGCTGCGCGAACTCGCCCAGGCCGCCCCCGGCAGCGACCACCAACTCGCCTGGGCCCGCTTCCTGGCCGACACCGCCGAACGCGCCGACCACCTGCAGCTGCTGCGCGGCCTGCTGGAGGACACCACCCGGATCGACGGCCTGACGGTGGACCAGGAACTGCGCTGGAACCTCTGGCTGTCCCTCGCCACCAACGGCGCGGCCGACACCGAGGAGCTGGCCGCCGAACTGGCCCGCGACAACACCGCCAGCGGCCGCCGCCAGCACACCCAGTGCCTGGCCGCACTGCCCACCCCGGGCGCCAAGGCCGCCGCCTGGTCCTCGGTCGTCGACTCCGACGAACTGCCCAACGCCCTGGTCGAGGCGCAGATCGCCGGCTTCAACCAGGCCGGGCAGCGCGAGCTGACGGCCGCCTACGCCGAGCCGTACTTCGAGATGCTGGAGTCGATCTGGGCGGACCGCTCGATCGAGATCGCGATGCGGATCGTCGGCGGCTTCTACCCGCGTTACCAGACCACGCCCGAGACCCTGGCGGCCACCGACGCCTGGCTGACCGCCCACCAGGAGGCCGCGCCCGCGCTGCGCCGCCTGGTGCTGGAGTGCCGCGACGACCTGGCCCGCGCCCTGCGCGCCCAGGCCTGCGACGCCCAGTAGTAGCCCACCCGTGCACAACGGCCCGGCCCCCGCTCCGAGTTGGAACGGGGGCCGGGCCTTCTGCCGTACGGCGGACGCTACTTGAGGGTGGCGGAGGTCAGACCCGCCTGGACCTGGCGCTGGAAGGACAGGTACACCACCAGGACCGGCAGCATCGCGATCGTCATACCGGCGAACAGCGCCGGGGCGTCGCTCTTGTAGCCGGACTGCAGGGCCAGGTTGACCAGGCCCTGGGCGAGCATCGAGTGGTCGGCCTCGCCGGCCGTGGTGGGCTGCATCAGGGTGACCGGCAGGATGTACTGGTTCCACTGGCCGAGCACGTTGAAGATGCCCACGCTGATCAGGCCGGGCTTGGCCATCGGCACCATGATCTGGAAGAACGTCCGGGTGTGCGAGCAGCCGTCCAGCATCGCGGCCTCGTGCACCGCGCTCGGCAGGGTGCGGAAGAACGAGTACATGAAGAACACGGTGAACGGCAGCGAGTAGGCGACGTACACCAGGATCAGGCCGGCGTAGCTGTTCAGACCGAGGTACGGCGAGATCTCACCGAGGTTGCGGACCATGAAGAACAGCGGCACCAGGGCCAGGTACACCGGGAACATCGAACCCGCGACGAACAGGTAGTAGATGAACCGGTTGCCCTTGAACTCGTAGCGGGCCAGCACGTAGGCGGCCATCGAGCCGAGCAGCATGGTCAGGGTGACGGAGCCCAGCAGCACGATGACGGTGTTGGCGAAGAAGCCGCCGATGCCCTTGGACCAGGCGCGGGAGAAGGCGTCGAAGCCCCAGTGGGCCGGCCAGCTCCAGGCCGAGCCGTTGATCTGCGCGTCGGTCTTGAACGAGCCGAGCACGACCCAGAGCAGCGGCAGCAGGATCAGCACGGCCCAGATGGCCAGGAAGCCGTGCGAGAAGACGTTCAGTACGCCGCCGCTGTCGGCGAAGCGCTGGTCCTTGCCCGGCTTGGGCTTGCTGCCGCGCTGACCGGGGACGCTCGCGGTCTTGTCGAGAGTGCTCATGTCCGGTCCCCGCTCAGTACTCGATCTTGTCGCGCTTGGTGGCCCACAGCGAGACGATGGTCAGAATGAGGGTGAAGAAGAAGATCACCACACCCATCGCACAGGCGTAGCCCGCCTCACCGTTGCGCAGGAAGCTGCGCATCAGGTAGGTCGAGATGAGCTCGCTGTGGTGGTCGGGACCACCGCCGAAGTACGCGCCGGGGGTGATCGAGGAGACCAGCGCGAAGGCGTCCATGGCGACGATGGCCAGGTAGACCCAGGCGGTCTGGACGGTCTCCCAGAGCAGCGGCAGGGTGATCTTGAAGAAGGTCTGACCGCGCTTGGCGCCGTCCAGCAGGGCGGCCTCGTAGATGTCCTTCGGGATGCCCTGCATGGCGGCCGAGAACAGCACCAGGTAGAAGCCGACGCCGGACCAGACCAGCACCGCCAGCACGCACCACATGACCAGGTCGGGATCGGACAGCCACTGCACCGGGTCGTTCACGGTGGCCAGGCCGAGCTTGATCAGAATGCCGTTGGCCAGGCCGGACTGGTCGGTGCGGTACACCGCGCCCCAGAGCACGGCGAGGATGGCGATCGACAGCACCTGCGGGAAGAAGAAGACGACCTTGTAGAACGGCGCGCCCTTGACGCCCTGCACGCCACCGGTGCCGCCCTTGCCGCCGACGTTCAGCATGAAGGCGAAGAACAGCGCGATCAGGATGGTGACGACCGGAAGCAGGATCAGCAGCAGCAGGTTGTGCCAGAGGGCACCGGCGAAGACCTCGTCATCGAGGAGTCTCGTGTAGTTGTCCAGGCCGATGAAATCCATCTCCTGGCTCGCCCCGGACCAGTTGGTCAGGGAGTATCCGAAGGTCTGCAGGTACGGCCAGAGCACCAGGCCGACGTACAGCACGATCGGAAGGAAGAGGAACCCCACGATGAAGGGGTACTTGCCGTGACGCATGGTCACTTTCTCCTGTCCGTCAGGAAGACGCACCGGGGGCGCCTCGGTGCCCCCGGTGCGCTGATCGAGTGACCGATCAGGCGGTCTTGTTCTTGGCGGCCGACTCCTTGGCGCGCTTGATCCACTCGTCGGGACCGATGCGCTTGGCCATCAGCTCGCCGGAGGCGTTCTGCAGGTCCTCGTCGAACTTGGACGCGGTGTTGATGTACTGGAAGTTGAAGGTGTTGGCACCCGCGGCCTTCAGCGCCACCACGGTGGAGGCGGTGCCCGGCTTCAGCTGGACCTCCGGGCCGACACCGTCCTTCAGGCAGGTGAGGCTGTTGGCGGTCTGGGCGAACTTGCCCGAGGCCTCCTTGGTCAGCATCATCCGCAGGAACTCCAGGCCGCCGGCCACGTTCTTGGCCTTCGACGGGACGATGAACGGCTCACCGGCACCGGCGCGGATGGCCTCGAAGGGCAGCTTGTCACCGGGCAGCGACGGCATCGGCAGGAACTTCATGTCGAAGTCGGCCGGGGTGGTCGGCAGCTGCTCGTTCTCCAGCCAGGAGCCGGACGGGATGAACGCGGCCTTGTACTGGTTCCACGCCGTCTGCGACTCGGTGTGGGTCATGCCGTTGGTGCCGGGGAGCAGGAAGTCCTTGTCGACGATCTGGTAGAACGCGTCGAGCACGGTCTTCACGGCCGGGTCGTCCCACGCGGTGGCGTCGAGGGTGTCGATCCGCTTCATGAGGTCCAGGCCGCCCTGCTTGGCGATCATGTCCATCATGACGACGTTGATGTAGTACGGGTACTTGCCCTGGTGCGCGACCGGGGCGATGCCCTTGGCCTTGATCTGCTCGCACAGGGTGATGAACTCGGCCCAGGTCTTCGGCGCGGTCCAGCCGTTGTCCTTGAACAGCTTGCCGGAGTACCACCAGCCCCAGACGGTGTACACGTAGGACAGGTTGTAGACCTTGCCCTTGACCGTGCCGGACTCGATCGTGCCGGGCATCAGCACGTCGCGGACCTTCTTCGACGGGTCGTCGATGTAGGGCGCGTCCAGCAGCGGGGCCAGGTCGGTGAGCTGGTTGGAGTCCGCGAGGACGTCCAGCTTCATCTGCTTGGCGCCCGAGTCGTCGATGACGTCCGGCGGGGAGCCGGCGTTGAAGCGCGGCTGAAGCTTGCCGGTGACGTCCTTGTCGGCCTGGTGGTTGACCTTCGCACCGGGGAACTGCTTCGAGTAGATCGCCTCGAACGCCTTGGCGTACTCGTTGCCGTAGCCGCCGTCGAAGATGAAGACCTCGAGGCCGTCGGAGTCCTTGACCCCGAACGGGTTCTTGGCGTCGCTCAGGTTGAAGCCACTCGCCGCCTTGGTGCCCTTGTCGGAGCTCCCGGTACCGCCGGCGCAGGCCGCGAGCAGCGAGCTGCTGCCGGCCGCCAGGACGGTGATCGCGGCCGCGCGCTTGAACAGGTCGCGGCGGTTGTACTCAGTTGCAGAGCCCATGCGTGCCCTAACCCCTCAGTTCCAGAAGATGTGAGCCGGAGTTGACGTCGCGTCAACTTCCTTGGCCCGAAAGGTGCCCAGCGGCGAATATGCCGGTCAGAGGCGGTGTGATGATGCGCAAAGGTATAGTCCACTGTTCATCTGACAGCAATAGGCCGCCGGTCTGATAACAAACCTGACAGTCAAAGCGTTGTCGGCGGTGCAGCATGTGCAATGTGCAGGGACCCTGCACATTACGTGTCCGCGCCAGACCTGATCGCGAATCTAGCGCGGTTATGTTCGTTTGAACATAGAAACGCGCAGCTTCGCGCATCACGTTAGGGAACTGTGACGGCAAAGCTGCGCGCGGTGATCGCCTGACGGACCCTCAGTCTCAGTCGTCCCGAAGCCCCTTGTCCAGAGCGACGATCATGCTGCCCTGAACGTAGCGGGCCTTACGGGTCGCCACCTCCGGGCTGTCGCTGCCGGCCCGGCCGCCCGGAAATGGCAAAGAGCCGCACCACTCCACGCGGGAGCGGTGCGGCTCTTCAGTGACGCTCTGTCAGCCGATCAGGCTGCGCAGCACGTACTGCAGGATGCCGCCGTTGCGGTAGTAGTCCGCCTCACCGGGGGTGTCGATGCGCACCACCGCGTCGAACTCGACCGCGCCAGCCTTGACCTTGACGGTCTTCGGGGTGCGGCCCTCGTTCAGCTCGGTGACACCGGTGATCTCGAAGGTCTCCTCGCCGGTCAGGCCCAGCGAGTCGGCGTTCTGGCCGGCCGGGAACTGCAGCGGCAGGACGCCCATGCCGATCAGGTTGGAGCGGTGGATGCGCTCGTAGGACTCGGCGATGACGGCCTTGACGCCGAGCAGCGCGGTGCCCTTGGCCGCCCAGTCGCGGGACGAGCCGGAGCCGTACTCCTTGCCGGCCAGGACCACCAGCGGGATGCCCGCGGCCTGGTAGTTCTGCGAGGCGTCGTAGATGAACGACACCGGCGCGTCAGCCTGGGTGAAGTCGCGGGTGTAGCCGCCCTCGGTGCCCGGCGCGATCTGGTTGCGCAGGCGGATGTTGGCGAAGGTGCCGCGGATCATGACCTCGTGGTTGCCACGGCGCGAGCCGTAGGAGTTGAAGTCACGCTTCTCCACACCGTGCTCGGTGAGGTACTGCGCCGCCGGGGTGCCCGGCTTGATGTTGCCGGCCGGGGAGATGTGGTCGGTGGTGACCGAGTCGCCCAGCTTGGCCAGCACGCGGGCGCCGGCGATGTCCGTCACCGGGCTCGGGGTCTTGGCCATGCCCTCGAAGTACGGGGGCTTGCGGACGTAGGTGGACTCGGCGTCCCACTCGAAGGTGTTGCCGGTCGGGACCGGGAGCGACTGCCAGCGGTGGTCGCCGGCGAAGACGTCCGAGTAGTCCTTGGTGAACATGTCCTGGTCGATGGAGCCGGCGACCACATCGGCCACCTCCTGCTCCGACGGCCAGATGTCGGCGAGGAAGACGTCGTTGCCGTCGGCGTCCTGGCCCAGCGCGTCCTTGGTCAGGTCGATGTTCATGTTGCCGGCGAGGGCGTAGGCGACCACCAGCGGCGGGGAGGCCAGGTAGTTCATCTTGACGTCCGGGTTGATCCGGCCCTCGAAGTTGCGGTTGCCGGAGAGCACCGAGACGACCGCCAGGTCGGACTCGTTCACCGCAGCGGAGACCTCCTCGGGCAGCGGGCCCGAGTTGCCGATGCAGGTGACGCAGCCGTAGCCGACCAGGTTGAAGCCCAGCTTCTCCATGTACGGGAGCAGGCCGGCCTTCTCGTAGTAGTCCATGACGACCTTGGAGCCGGGCGCCAGGGTGGTCTTGACCCACGGCTTGACCGTGAGGCCCTTCTCCACCGCCTTCTTCGCCAGCAGGGCGGCGCCCAGCATGACGGAGGGGTTGGAGGTGTTGGTGCAGGAGGTGATCGAGGCGATCACGACCGCGCCGTTGTCGATCTCGTAGGACGAGCCGTCGGCGGCGGTGACGGCGGTCGGCTTCGAGGCCTCGGCGGAGTAGGTCGGCAGCGCCTCGGCGAACTTCTCGGCGGCCTCGGCCAGGATCACGCGGTCCTGCGGGCGCTTCGGGCCGGAGATCGACGGGACGACGGTGGAGACGTCCAGCTCCAGGTACTCGGAGTAGACCGGCTCGACCGACGGGTCGTGCCAGAGGCCCTGCTCCTTGGCGTACGCCTCGACCAGGGCGAGCTGCTGCGCGTCGCGGCCGGTGAGCTTCAGGTAGTTGATGGTCTCGGCGTCGATCGGGAAGATCGCGCAGGTCGAGCCGAACTCCGGCGACATGTTGCCGATGGTGGCGCGGTTCGCCAGCGGGATCGAGGTGACGCCCTCGCCGTAGAACTCGACGAACTTGCCGACCACACCGTGCTTGCGCAGCATCTCGGTGATGGTGAGCACCAGGTCGGTGGCGGTGGTGCCGGCCGGCAGCTGACCGTTCAGCTTGAAGCCCACCACGCGCGGGATCAGCATCGAGACCGGCTGGCCGAGCATCGCGGCCTCGGCCTCGATGCCGCCGACGCCCCAGCCCAGCACGCCCAGGCCGTTGACCATGGTGGTGTGCGAGTCGGTGCCGACGCAGGTGTCCGGGTACGCCTGGCCACCCCGGACCATGACCGTGCGGGCCAGGTGCTCGATGTTGACCTGGTGGACGATGCCGGTGCCGGGCGGGACGACCTTGAACTCGTCGAACGCGGTCTGGCCCCAGCGCAGGAACTGGTAACGCTCCTTGTTGCGGCCGTACTCGATCTCGACGTTCTGGACGAAGGCGTCCGGGGTGCCGAACTTGTCGGCGATGACGGAGTGGTCGATGACCAGCTCGGCCGGCGCCAGCGGGTTGATCTTGGACGGGTCGCCGCCCAGCTCCTTCACGGCCTCACGCATGGTGGCCAGGTCGACCACGCAGGGCACGCCGGTGAAGTCCTGCATGATCACGCGGGCCGGGGTGAACTGGATCTCCTCGGACGGCTCGGCCGTCGGGTCCCAGCCGCCCAGGGCGCGGATGTGGTCGGCGGTGATGTTGGCGCCGTCCTCGGTGCGGAGCAGGTTCTCCAGCAGGACCTTGAGGCTGTACGGCAGCCGCTCGGAACCCTCGACGGCGGAGAGCTTGAAGATCTCGTACGACTCGTCGCCCACCTGCAGCGAGCTGCGGGCGTCGAAGCTGTTCGCGGACACGACTGACTCCTTCTTGGTCCACCCGGTGATAAGGTAAGCCTTGGCTGACCTGACGGCCGCCGCCTACCGGGCCGAAGATGGAGGCCCGCCGAACGCGGGGCCTGCGCCTCTCGGCAAGTATCTTGACGTCAAGATAAAGTCTAACGCGGAATGTATCTCGATGTCGAGATAAACCATAGTGCATGGCTCCGTCCAAACTTCACCGGCACATCCTGTAACGCAACCGCAGCCCCGGGGCATCTGTCTTCATGTACTGAGCGGCGCCGCAAACGGCTGGCGGGCCGCCGGAACGCGGCACGTGGCAAGGGGTGCGGATGGCGATGGGGCGGCGACGGGCCGAGGAGCGGCGCGAGTTCGAGGAGTTCGCGCACGCCAGCGGCACCGCACTGTTCCGCACCGCCCTGCTGTTGTGCGGCGACTGGCACCTCGCCGAGGACCTCACCCAGACCGCGCTCGCCCGCATCTACGCCTCCTGGGGACGCGTCCGGCAGGCCGACAACCCGGTCGCCTACGCCCGCACCGTCCTGCTCCGCTGCTACCTCTCGCACCGGCGGCTGCGCCGCAGCACCGAACTGCCCGGCCTCGACCACCTCCCGGAACAGGCCGCCCCCGACACCGACCCGGCACTGCGCGTCGCCCTGCTCGCCGCACTCGCCGAACTGCCGCCCAAGGACCGGGCCGTGCTGGTGCTGCGGTACTGGGAGGACCGCAGCGTCGAGGAGACCGCCGCCGAACTCCAGCTCGCCCCCGGCACCGTCCGGGTCCGCGCGCTGCGCGCCCTCACCCGGCTACGCCGTCAACTCGCCCCGCAGCTGGACACCCTGGCGTCGTGACCGAGCCCGCGCCACTCCCCCGTCTCCGAACCGGCCGGTCGGCTGCCCCGCGACCCGACCGCCCGACCACCAGAAAGCGAGAGACCCCCATGCCCCAGCCCGAGGCCGAGCCGGAGCTGAGCGACGTCTTCGAATGGGCCGTCGGCGACGCCGTGCCCGACCTCGGCCTGCTCGTCGCCGGGGCCACCGCCGAGGGCAGCGCCATCCGGCGGCGACGGCGGGCCGCACTCGGCGGGGCCGTCGTCGCGGTCGCCGGTCTGGCGCTCGGCGGCGGACTGCTGCTGCGCCCCGGCACGCCCACCGCCGCCGTCTCCCCCGGCGCCGGCAACTCGGCACCATCCGCCCCCGCACCGGAGGCCACCCTGCCGCCGGACCCGGTGCCGTTGACCGGCGCCGCCGGCATGGTCGTGCTCGGCCGTCTGATCGGACCCGACCTGGTGGTCGACAGCTGGAGCAGCAACGCCAACCCCGTCAGCACCGACCGGCGCACCGTCATCGTCGCCCGCGTGCACGAGCGCGGCACCAAGCGGATCAGCACTATCGAGATCGAAGTGCTGGCCGCCGGCAACGGGCCGCTGCCGACCTCCGAACGTCTCGACTGCGCCGACCGCCCCGGCACCGGGCTCTGCGAACCCGTCAGGGGCCTCAACGGCGAGTACGGAGTGATGTACACCTTCCGAAGCGACAGCCAGCAGATCGGCTACGCGACGAAGCTCCGGCGGCCGCGCGACGGCGTTCAGATCTCCCTCTCCGTCACAGGTATGGCGGGGACGGAACCGGCGGTGCCCCTGAGCACCGTCTCGAAGTGGGCGCTCTCCACGGACTGGCAGCCCACCATCGACCGCCGGCAGGCCGAGCTCGCCGAGCAGCAGGTGAAGACCTTCACCCACCAGGTCCCGGTGGACCAGCCGAGCCCGTCGCTCAGGACGCCGGATTCGGGCACAGGCACCTGGCCGAGCCAGGGCCCGACGGGAGACGGGACCACGCCGTAGCGGGGCGCCCTGGTGCCCGGCGGGCACGGACCTGGGTGCTGGGAGCGGACCTGCGTGGCGGGGGCGGACCTGCGCGGTGGGCACGGACCTGCGCGGTGGGGGCGGACCTGTGCGGTGGGCACGCACCTGGGTGGTGGGAGCGGCGGTTGGGCACCCCGGTGCCGTGCTGCGACACGGGCGGGCTACCGTGGGCGGGTGATCGTGGTGGACGCTTCTGCGGTGGTGCTCTCGCTCGCCGACCAGGGGCCGCGCGGGGCCGCGGCCCGGGCCGCGCTGGCCGCCGACCCCGACTGGGTCGCGCCCGAGCATGTGCTGATCGAGGTGATGCAGTCCCTGCGCGGGCTCTACCTCGCCAAGGAGGTGACGGCCGCGCAGGCGGCCGACATCGCCCGCCGGCTGTCGGAGCTGACGATCCGCAAGGTGGAGATCGCCCCGCTGCTCGACCGGATCTGGGAACTCAAGGACAACCTGACCCCGGACGACGCCGCCTATGTCGCGGTCGCCGAGTACTGCGGTGCCCCGCTGATCACCGCCGACCTGCGGCTGATGCGCGCCAGCGGGCCGCGCTGCGAGATCCGCGGCATCACAGCCGCGGGCTGAGACCTCCGGCCGGTCCGGGGCCTGCCGCTTCGGGCCCGCGCTGGGCCGGGCGTTCTCGTACGGGTGGTTGCGGGTGGCGGTGCGGCACGGCGGCGTGCGGGGCGGGGCGGACGGCCGCCACGGTGGGCGGTGTTCCCTGACGGTCCGTCGGAAGGTTCGCGATGCCCCTGTCCTCTGCCGCCGGTGCACTGCTGGTGCCGCTCACTCTGCTGCCGATCGGGCCGCCCGGCGTCCCCGGCGCCGCCCCTCGCCCTGGTGGGACAGCCGTGGCGGCCGTCCCCGACCAGGTGGTGGACGCCCAGTTCGACCGTGCGAACGGCATCGTCCCCGCCAAGGCGATCACCCACGCACCCGAGCTGGTGCCGTACGGCGCGCAGGTGCGGGTCACCGTCCACCGCGAGGAGGGCCGGACGACCGTCGCGGTGGAGATCGCCGGGGTGTCCGGCCCGCACGAATTCCCGGCCCACGTGCACACCGGCTACTGCGGCACCGACCCGGCGGCGTCCGGGCCGCACTACCAGCACGTGGCGGGCCTGGACGCCGAGGACAACGAGGTGCGGATGACGGTGCGCACCGACCCCGGCGGGGCCGGCGACGCCTCGGCGGCCGTCCCCTGGACGTTCCGGCACGACGAGGCGCACTCGCTGGTGCTGCACGCCGGCACCGACGCCGGATCGCACGCCCCCACCGACCGGGTCGGCTGTGTGGACGTCGACTTCTGACCGGCGTCCGGCCGACAGCCGGGAGCGGTGATCAGGAGCCGAGGGTCGCCACCATCACGGCCTTGATGGTGTGCAGCCGGTTCTCGGCCTGGTCGAAGACCACGGAGTGCGCCGACTCGAAGAGTTCGTCGGTGCACTCCAGCTCGGACATGCCGGTGAGTTCGAACATCTGCCGACCGATCTCGGTGCCGAGATCGTGGTACGCCGGCAGGCAGTGCAGGAACTTGACCGCCGGGTTTCCGGTGGCGCGCACCGTGTCCATCGAGACCTGGTAGGGCTTCAGCAGGGCGATCCGCTCGGCCCAGACCTCCTTGGGCTCGCCCATCGACACCCAGACGTCGGTGTACAGGAAGTCCGCCCCGGCCACGCCCGCCGCCACGTCCTCGGTCAGGGTGACCCGGGCGCCGCTGGCCTCGGCCAGCGTGTGAGCGGCCTTCTGGACATCCTCCGACGGCCACAGCTGCGCCGGGGCGACGATCCGGATGTCCATGCCCAACAGCGCACCGGTGACCAGCAGCGAGTTGCCCATGTTGGAGCGGGCGTCGCCGAGGTAGACCAGGGTGATCTCGTTCAGCGGCTTGGTGGAGTGCTCCTGGATGGTGAGCACGTCGGCCAGCATCTGGGTGGGGTGCCACTCGTCGGTCAGACCGTTCCAGACCGGGACACCCGCATGGGCCGCCAGCTCCTCGACGATCTCCTGGCCGTCGCCCCGGTACTCGATTCCGTCGAACATCCGGCCCAGCACCCGGGCGGTGTCCTTGACCGACTCCTTGTGGCCCATCTGCGAGCCGGCCGGGTCCAGGTAGGTGGTGGACGCGCCCTGGTCGTGGGCCGCCACCTCGAACGCGCACCGGGTGCGGGTGGAGGTCTTGGCGAAGATCAGGGCGATGTTCTTGCCGCGCAGCCGGGGCTGCTCGGTACCGGCGTACTTGGCGGCCTTCAGCTGCGCAGCGAGGCCGACCAGGTGACGGAACTCCTGGGGAGTGAAGTCGGTCTCCTTGAGGAAGTGCCTGTTCCGGAGGTTGAACGCCATACCGGTCTCCTGGGTCGGTCAACGGACTGAGACGGGAAGTGTATACGAGTATTCGAATATTCATGCAACGTCGGGCCCACTCACGGCCGCCGGGGCCGGTGCGGACGGCGGAACCGTCCGCACCGAGCGCGACATGAGTGCCGGGTGTCAGAGGCGGGGGTCGACCGGCTCGGACTCCAGGGCCAGTACCGCGAACACCGCCTCGTGCACCCGCCAGAGCGGCTCACCGGCCGCCAGCCGGTCCAGCGCCTCCAGGCCGAGCGCGTACTCACGGAGGGCGAGCGAGCGCTTGTGGCCCAGCGAACGCTGCCGCAGCCGGTCCAACTGCCGGGTGTAGTCCGGGCCGTAGATGATCCGCAGGTACTCGCGGCCGCGGACCTTCAGTCCGGGCTGGACCAGCCGCCCGGTGCCGTCCCGGTGCAGTGCCTCGACCGGCTTGACCACCATGCCCTCGCCGCCCGCGCCCGTCAGCTCCTCCCACCAGGCGACGGCGGCGGCCACCGAGGACTCGTCCTCGGTGTCGACCAGCATCCGCCCGGTGCGGTGCAGCACCGGGGTGATGCCGCTGGTCTCCGCCGCGAGCCGGTGGTCGGCGTCCACCAGGCGGTCGATCAGGTCGAGGTGCTCGGTGTGCGGGCGCAGCGCCAGGTTGGCGCCCTCGGCGGCGAGCAGCTGGAACGGGGCCAGCCGGATGCCGTCGAGCCCCTCGGTCGGCCAGCAGTAGCGCCGGTACGCCTCGGTGAAGGCCAGCGCGTCGGTGCTGCGCTGCTGCTGGCGTTCCGCCAGTTCCGTCACGTCCAGTCCGCGGGCGGCGGCCTTGGTGAGGGCGTCGAGCGCGGCGGGCAGGGCGGCGCCGGCGGCCGCGCCGACCGCGGCGTACTGACGGCGCAGCAGCTCGACGGCCTTCAGCGACCAGGGCATCAGCTCGGCGTCCAACAGCAGCCAGCCGGTGTCGAGTTCGTCGAACAGGCCGGACTGCTCGGCGGCGGCCCGCAGCCGGTCGAGTATCGCGCCGGTGAGCTGATCGTCGGACAGGAAGGCGCGGCCGGTCCTGGTCCAGATCGCGCCCGGGCCGGGCAGGCCGAAGCGCTTGTCCAGCGCGGTGTCGTCGCGGGCGACCAGGACGACGGCGCGCGAGCCCATGTGCTTCTCCTCGCAGATCACCTGCCGCACCCCGTCGTGCCGGTAGGCGAGGAACGCCTCCTCGGGGTGTTCCAGGCAGCCTTCGCGACGGGAGGTCGGCGAGGGTGCCATGGTCGGCGGCAGGTAGGCGAGCAGCCGCGGGTCGAGCGCGAAGCGGCTCATCACCTCCAGCGCGGCGGCGGCGTTCTCCTCCCGGACGGCGACGTTGCCGAGCGTCCTGGTCTCCACCACGCGGCGGCCGGCCACGTCGGCGAGGTCGAGCGGACGGCCCTCCCGGCCGCCGGGCGCGTCGCCGCGCAGCGGGCGGACCGGCTCGTACCACTCCTGTTCGGCGGGCACGGCGACGATCTCCCGCTCCGGGTAGCGCAGCGCGGTGAGACTGCCGCCGAAGACGCAGCCGGTGTCCAGGCAGATGGTGTTGTTGAGGAAGCTCGCCACCGGCACCGGGGTGTGGCCGTAGACCACCAGGGCGCGGCCGCGGTACTCCTCGGCCCACGGGTAGCGCACCGGCAGGCCGAACTCGTCGGTCTCGCCGGTGGTTTCGCCGTACAGCGCGTGCGAGCGGACCCGGCCGGAGGCCCGGCCGTGGAGCTTCTCTGGCAGACCGGCGTGGCAGACCACCAGCGCACCGTCGTCCAGCAGGTAGTGGCTGACCAGGCCGCGCATGAACGACCGCACCTGGGCACGGAACTCTTCGCTCTCGCCGGACAGCTGGTCGATCGTCTCCTGCAGGCCGTGCGAGACGGTGACCTTGCGGCCGTCCATCCAGCGGCCGAGCTTGTTCTCGTGGTTGCCCGGCACACAGAGGGCGTGGCCGGCCGCGACCATGCCCATCACCAGGCGCAGCACACCCGGGCTGTCGGGGCCGCGGTCGACCAGGTCGCCGACGAACACGGCGGTCCGGCCGTCCGGGTGCGCGGCATCGATCGGGCGGCCCTGCTCGTCGCGGACGATCGCGTAGCCGAGCCGGCCGAGCAGGGTCTCCAGCTCGGAGCGGCAGCCGTGGATGTCGCCGACGATGTCGAACGGGCCGGTCAGGTGCCGCAGGTCGTTGAACCGCTTCTCCGGGACGATCTCGGCGCGCTCGATCTCCTCGACCCCGCGCAGCACGTGCACCTTGCGGAAGCCCTCGCGCTCCAGGCCGCGCAACGAGCGCCGCAGGTCGCGCTGGTGGCGTGGGATCACGTGCGCGGGCAGCTGCCGGTCCGGCCGGGCCCGGTTGCGTTCGGCGCACACCTCGGCGGGCACGTCCAGCACGATCGCGATCGGCAGTACGTGGTGCTCCCGGGCGAGGGCGATCAGCGCGCGGCGGGCGTGCTGCTGGACGTTGGTGGCGTCGACCACGGTGAGCCGGCCGGCCGCGAGCCGCTTGCCGACGATGTAGTGCAGCAGGTCGAAGGCGTCGGTCGAGGCGGACTGGTCGTTCTCGTCGTCGGAGACCAGCCCCCGGCAGTAGTCCGAGGAGATCACCTGGGTGGGCAGGAAGTGCTTCCGGGCGAAGCTGGACTTGCCGGAGCCGGTGCTGCCGATCAGCACCACCAGCGAGACATCGGTGACGGGGAGGCGCCGGCCGGTCGGGGCGCCGATCTCCGGGGTTTCGGCCTCCGGGGTTTCGGTGGTCATCGGTTCGCGCTCCCTTCCGGGGCGAGGTCGTTCGACGGGGCGTCGGTGCGGTCGGTGGTCGTTGTCGCGGCTGTTGTTGTGGTGCCGGCAGTGGATGCGGCCGGACGTCCAGGTGCCGTGGTGGGCTCGGCAAGGCGGAAGTGCGCGAGCTGGGTGGGTGCACCGACCTCGGGGTCGAGCGGGCCGACCGGCTCGAACGCGACCGTGTAGCCGTAGTTGTCGGCCACCCGCGCCGCCCAGGCGGTGAACTCGGCGCGGCTCCACTCGAACCGGTGGTCGCCGTGCCGCAGGTGCCCGGCGGGCAGGCTCTCCCAGCGCACGTTGTACTCGGCGTTCGGGGTGGTGACCACGACGGCGGCGGGCCGGGCCGCACCGAACACCGCGTACTCCAGCGCGGGCAGCCGGGGCAGGTCGAGGTGCTCGATCACCTCGCACAGCACCGCCGCGTCGTAGCCCTTCAGCCGGGCGTCGGTGTACGTCAGCGCGCCCTGGACCAGCCGCACCCGGCTCGCCTGACGCTCCGACATCCGGTCCAGCCGCAACCGGCGGGCGGCGATCGTCAGCGCCCGCGAGGAAACGTCCACCCCCAGTACCTCGGTCACCCGCGACTCCTTGAGCAGCGCGCCCACCAACTCGCCCTGGCCGCAGCCCAGATCGAGCACCCGGGCGGCACCGGTGCGGGCCAGCGCGGCCAGGATCGCCGTCCGCCGCTGGGC
The DNA here is from genome assembly GCF_042734215.1 of Kitasatospora sp. NPDC059673. Classification (NCBI taxonomy): domain Bacteria; kingdom Bacillati; phylum Actinomycetota; class Actinomycetes; order Kitasatosporales; family Streptomycetaceae; genus Kitasatospora; species Kitasatospora sp. NPDC059673. Next base: position 188,834 of record NZ_JBHWEN010000011.1, read on the forward strand.
GGCCAGCGACTCACCGCGCCCGGTCGCCTCGTCGGCGGCAGCGGGGTGCCCCGGCTCCGGCTCGGCAGTCGGCTCCGCCTGCACCGGAGTTGGCGCGGCGTCGGCAGGGAGGTCGGCCGCACGGTCGGCGGTCGGGTTCGTGGTGGGGGCCGTGATCGGGTCGGCGGTCGGACCGGCCTCACGGTCGGCAGTCGGGTCGGCGGCGGTCACCTCCTCCGGGGCGTCGGGTACAGCGTTGTCGATCTCCTCGGCCTCGCGGTCGTCGGCCTCGGCCAGCCGGGCCAGGGCGAGGCGTTCGGTGGCGAGCCTGGTCAGCGACCAACGGCGGGACAGGTAGCGGCGGACGATCAGGGCGCGTTCGGGGTGGTCGGCGAGCCAGCCCTGGCCGGCCGCCAGCAGCTTGTCGACCTCGTCGGGCGCGACCCAGTAGTGCTTGGCACCGTCCAGCACCGGCAGCAGCACGTACAAGTGCTGCAGGGCGTCGGCCAGCCGCAGGGTGCCGGCGAGTTCGAGCCGCACGTACCGGGAGTCGCCCCACTCGGGGAAGGACTCGTCCAGCGGGACGGGCGTCGCCTCGACCTGCCAGCCCAGCGGGGCGAACAGCCGCTCCACCAGGGCCGGTCCGTCGCCTGCCACCGGGACGGCGGGCAGCGAGATCCGCAACGGCATGGCGCGGCCGGGCAGTTCGGGGCGGTGCGTGCACTCGCCCTTCATCGCGGACCGGAACACCGTGCGCAGCGCCACCGCGAGCAGCGAGGACGCGGCGTACGGCCGGTCGTTGACGTACTCGGCGAGCGCCAGGTCGGGCGAGCCGGAACGGCCCTTGCCACGGCCGTGCCGCAGCAGCGCCGCGGGGTCGACCTCCAGCAGCAGCGCGGCGGTGCACGTGTGCTCACCGGACTCGGGGTAGAAGACGTGCGCGGTGCCGTGCGCGGTGGTGAACCGCTGCACCTTGTCGGGGTGCTTGTGCAGGAGGAAGCCCAGGTCGGAGGCAGGATTCTCGGCAGTGCCGGTGGTGGAGATGGATACGAACACCCGGTCGAGTATGGCCCGTGGGCTTCTTCCAGGGCATCAGGTTTTGTCCGTCCGGTGAGCGTGTTGGTCAGCCCTTGCCCCAATTGGTTAACGTGCGGGATGTGACTGCTGAGACCTCCACTTCCGTAAACGGTGCGGTGGCTGTCGGCCTGGCGACCATCGCCGCCGACGGCACCGTTCTCGACACCTGGTTCCCCGCGCCCGAGCTGGCCGCCGCCCCCGGCCCGTCCGGCACCGTCCGGCTGAGCGCCGAGGAGGCCGAGCAGGCGCTCGGCCCGGGCGCCGCCGAGGCGCTGCGCGCCGATGCACGGCGCGGCGTCGAGGTGGTGGCGGTGCGCACCGTGATCTCCTCGCTGGACGAGAAGCCGCTGGACGCGCACGACGTCTACCTGCGCCTGCACCTGCTCTCCTCCCGTCTGGTGAAGCCGCACGGCCAGAACCTGGACGGCATCTTCGGCCTGCTGGCGAACGTCGCCTGGACGTCGATCGGCCCGGTGCCGGTGGGCAATGTGGAGCAGGCCCGGCTGGCGGTGCGCGCCCAGGGCGGGCAGCTCGCGGTGTACGGCATCGACAAGTTCCCGCGGATGACCGACTACGTGGCGCCGAGCGGAGTGCGCGTCGCCCACGCCGACCGGGTCCGCCTCGGCGCGCACCTGGCCGAGGGCACCACCGTGATGCACGAGGGCTTCGTCAACTTCAACGCCGGCACCCTGGGCACCTCGATGGTGGAGGGCCGGATCAGCGCGGGCGTGGTGGTCGGCGACCACAGCGACATCGGCGGCGGCGCCTCGATCATGGGCACCCTGTCCGGTGGCGGCAAGCAGGTCGTCTCGGTGGGCGAGCGCTGCCTGCTGGGCGCCAACGCGGGCATCGGTATCTCGCTGGGCAACGACTGCGTGGTGGAGGCGGGCCTGTACGTCACCGCCGGCACCCGGGTCACCGCCCCGGACGGCAGGGTGGCGAAGGCGGTGGAGCTGTCCGGCCAGGACAACCTGCTGTTCCGCCGCAACTCGCAGTCCGGTGCGGTCGAGGTGATCGCCCGCACCGGTTCGTGGGGCGGCCTGAACGCGGATCTGCACTCGCACAACTGACCTCCTTCCAGGTCATCTCCGTTCAGCAGCCGCGGTGCGGCTGTCCGGCAGCCGCCCGACGGCCGCCACGGCGTCCCGCTCCCCGCTCGGTGCTGTAGCCGAGTGGGGGCCGGGCTCGCAAACTCGGCTCACCCCTGGGGCTGACCGGGCCCGAGGGTTGGACCTCTACGGGTGGTCCGGGGTGACCGCGTGCGGCGGGGGCTCGTTGGACCGGCGGCGTCGACCCCCGGCGCTTCACACCGCACCACCGAGCTGAAGGGGCCCCCTCATGTCCGAGCCCTGGACCGAGCCGCCCACCCCGGGCACCCCCACGGGCGGCGCGCCCGTCACCAACAAGTCGCTGCTGGAGCAGATGCAGGAACTGCTCGCCTCGATCAACACCGACCTGGCCGGACTCGACTCCGAACTGCGGGACACCGCACCCCGGAGCGAGCCGGACGACTCGGCCCGCGACTGAGCGCACGCCACCGGAACCGGCGGGCCCAGCGGGACCACGAGCCTCGGCTCCCCCTCCCGCCGGGCCCCGCCCGGCACCGTCTCCTCCTCCGACGATGCGGCGAATGCCGCCGACGACGCTCCCCCGGCCCCGCCCTCCACATCGTCCGGGCTTTCCGGTGACGCCTCGTCGGCCGCCGTGACCCGCCGCTGCTCGCGCAGCAACTCGGCGACCAGATCTCGACATTCGGAGCTCGCGTCGAGCCCGTCGATGCAGGTCCAGTACAGGCTTTCGGTCTCCGCGCCGCAGGCCAGCACCACCAGGTTCTCGCTGGTCTCCGACAGCAGCCCGGCCAGCTCCACCAGTACCGGTTCGAGCTCGCCGAGTTCGGTGAGCCGCTCGGCCGGCCCCGGCCCGGACCAGTCGCCGAGCCCGCCCACGAGCCCGCCGCCGAGCGTGCCACCGGGCCCGTCGAGGCCTGGATCGGGCGCTTGTCTCAGGCAGCTCGCGGTGTGCGCCCCGGCCTCCGAGAGCTGCTGCCCGAGGACGGCGAACTCCTCGCCGTCGTGGTCGGCGAGCCGTGCGCCGACGGCCTCGGTGAGCAGGACGGACTGCCAGGCCTGGTGCAGGATGTCCCCCGTCGCCCGGGCCTCGGCCAGGGCATGCCGGACGGTCTTGATCAGTCGCAGTGCCTCCACGGCGCGCTCCCCTCGTTCGCCGCCACCGCCGCCGGTCGGGCGGTAGGTCGGTCAGGGCTCAGCGTGCCGCCGACGGCCGGGTGCTCCCAGCGCATTCCTCGCACCTGTGGACAACCCGGCCCTGTGGAAAACTCCCGTCCCCCGCAGGAGGGAAATCCGGATGATTTCCCCACCCACCGGGAACCCGCCACGACCCTCGACGAAAGAACCGGAAACCCGCAGCGAACGGCGACGGCGCACCGAACTACGAGCCGCCCCCGGCCGCCGGAAACCGGCTCTCGTTGCGCTCGATCTTCTCCGCCAGCGCCCGCAGCGGATCCACCTCCAGCACGGTGCACAGCTGCAGCAGGTAGGCCAGCACATCGGCGACCTCGTCGCGGACGCGGTGCGCCGCGTCCGCGTCGGCCATCACCGCATCGGCCTGTTCGGGCGTCAACCACTGGAAGATCTCCAGTAGTTCGCCGGCCTCGACGGTCAGCGCCGAGGCCAGGTTCTTCGGGGTGTGGAACGGCTGCCAGTTCCGGGCGGCCGCGAACTCGGCCAGTCGCCGCTGGAGTTCGGGCACCGTCAGTTCGTCGCTCATTCCCCCAGGTCTACCACCGCGGCCTCGTCGGGCGCGGTGCCCTGGGCGGGCACCCGGGGGGTGGGTTCGGTGCGGCGCAGCAGGCTGTGCCCGGTGGCGGGATCGCGCCGGCATTCGACCAGTTCGACGCCGTCCAGGCCGAGCGCGGGCCCGGGTTCCTGGAGGGTGGCGAGCAGCCGGATGTCGCCCTTGCCGGTGACCTCGCGGGCCAGCCGCAGCAGCGCGCCGACCTGCTCGGCCGCCAGTCCGGCCCCGAGGTCCTCGGCGAGCAGCACCAACTGCCGGTGTGCGTCGGGAACTTCGCCGGCCGGGTCAACATCGATGACGTCGGCGCCGGTGAGCAGGACGGCGGCGAAGGCGAGCAGCCGCAGCATGCCGTCGGAGGCCTGGTCGGCGCCGGTGCGGCCGAGCACGCCCTCGTCGAAGACGGCGATCAGCCGTTGCTGCGCGCCCTCGCCGCGCCGGGCGATGTCCAGGCCGAGCAGCGGGTGCGGAGCGGCGGCCTGGACGGTGCGCAGCAGCCGGGCCCAGCGGCGCTGGCATTCGTGTTTGAGGCGGCCGAGGACGGCGGAGATGTTGGCGGCGGTGCCGAGCAGCCGGGCCTGCGGTTCGGGCCGGGCCCAGCCGCGCATGGCGGCGGGCACGGGGTGCAGGTTGAACACTTCGCGCAGGGCGGTGAGCAGTTGTTCGGAGGCGGCGAGCACCTTGCGTTCGCCCTTGGACGATCCGGCGACCCGCAGCGGCAGTTGGGCGGTGATCAGGCTGCTGCTGGACAGTGGGGCGCTAATGTCGCCCTGCCGGGAATCGTTGTGCCAGGTGACGTTGACCCGGCCGCGGGTGAGGTCCTGTTCGCCGGTCTCCATCAGGGTCTGGCCGTCGAGGGTGAGCAGTTCGCGGGCGATCCGGACGCGTTCGTCGGTGCGCACCACCACTTCGAGCCGGACCGGCCCGATGCTGGAGCGGACGGTGCAGCCCAGGATGATCGCGTTGCGTCCGTGCGGCACGCAGCCGATCAGTCCGCCGCGCACCGGGGTGGCGAGCGGCCCGCCGATACCGCCGATGCCGTCCAGCGAGGGTCTGATCTCCTCGCCGAGGGCGAGCCGGGAGAGCACGCAGAGGGCGTCCAGCGCATTGGACTTGCCCGCCCCGGACGGGCCGTGCAGGACGGTCAGCGGCAACAGCGGCAGGGTGGCGCGCCGGTAGGACTTGAAGGACGTCAGTCGCAGTTCCTCGACGGTCGGGCGCTTCACCAGGGGGGCGGGCGGGCGCCGGCCCGGCTGGACGGAGGAGCGGTCGGGCGGCCCGACCGGGGGCGGGGCCAAGGGGGCTTCGCTGGTCACCCGGAGCACTTTAGGCGCGCAGTGAGCTGGAGAAACGTCTCTCCTGACGCCCTTTCACCCCTTCGAGTCCCCACCTGTCCCCGGCCCGCGGGGTGTCACTCGTACGCGGTGATCCGCACCGAACCGGTGACCTCCACCGGCTCCGGCAGCGCGTCCAGTGCGGCGGCCAGCGCGGCCGGGTCGGTGTGCCAGGCGCTCGGCCCCATCCCGACCACCGCGGCGGCGTCCGCCCGCGACAGCCGCAGGGTGAACTCCACCTCGGTGCGCCCCACCGGCGCGAACCACGGGCCGAGCTTCTCCTCGATCCGCCGGTCCTTGTCCTCGTCCACCGACAACAGGCCCAGCGCGCCCACCAGCTCCCGCAGGTGGCGGGAGGTCGGCGCGGCCACCAACAGCCGCCCGCCCGGGCGCAGCACCCGCCGCATCTCCGGCCCGTTGCGCGGCGCGAACACGTTCAGCAGCACGTCCGCCGCACCGTCCCGCAACGGGAGCGGGCGCCAGGCGTCGCACACCACCGCACCGATCCTCGGGTGCGCCTTCGCGGCGCGCCGCAGCGCGTACTTCGACAGGTCGAGGGCCGCGCCCGCCGCGCCGGGCCGCGCCTGGAGCACCCGCGCCAGGTAGTGGCCGGTGCCCGCGCCCAGGTCGGCCACCAGGCCGGTGTCCGCCGCGACGCCGGCCGCGGCCTCGGCCAGCGCCTGCTCCAGCGGACGGTAGTGGCCGGCCGCCAGGAACTCGCTGCGGGCGGCGACCATCTCCGCGGTGTCGGCGGTGCCCGCCTTCGCGTCACCGGCCAGCAGGCTGACGTAGCCCTGCCGGGCCTGGTCGAAGCTGTGGCCCTGCGGGCAGCGCAGGGTGCGGCCGTCCAGGGTCAGTGGGTGGGCACAGTGCGGGCAGACCAGATAGGGCTCGATGTCCTGCAGCAACTCGGTCGCATCCTCGCGGGATCGTCAGGGGCCGGGGGAACGTCGAGGGTATCCCGGCTGCGGACGCCTCGTCGCTCTCCCTGCCCCTGACCCCACCGGCTCCGGCGTGCCGACGGCTCACTCCTCGCCGTCGTCGCCGACCTCTTCCTCCTCCGACTCGTCGACCACCCACATCGCCAGCCGCTCCGCCACGCCCGTGATGCCGAGCTTGCCCTCCCGGATCGCCCGGGCCAGGCTGCGCACCTCCCGCGCGGTGGTCGCCACCCGGCAGCCGCTGGCCACCAGGTACGCGTAGGCCACGGCGGTGGCGAACAGCTCGTTGTTGCGCTCCAGCGCGGGGACCCGGATCAGCTGGTGCATCAGCGCGGCCGCACGGTCCTGCGGCTCCGGGTAGACGGCGATGTCGAAGATCTCGGCCTGGTGCCTGGTGACCGCCGCGAGCAGCGATCCGTAGTCGGTGACCTGCGGGTCACCGGGCGTGTACTGCTCCGCGGTCATGAGCAGCCACGAGAGGTCGACCTCAAGTTTCAACGGCGCACGTCCTGGAGTTCGCTCGGCGACCCGAACTCGGCGAGGAACGCCGCCTCGTGCTCCTTCATGAACTGCGCCGCGGCATCCACGAAATTGCGCCCCGCCTCGCCCATGTCCTGCTGCACCAGACGCTCGATGTACTGGTTCATGCTGATCCCCTGCTGTTCGGCCCGCTCGCGGGCCATCTCGGCGGTGGTCGCATCCACCCTGACGTTCAGCTGCTTCTTGGCCATACCTCAAGCTAGCGCCGAGGTGCTAGCACAACAAGGGCGCAAACCGGCCGCACCCCCACTCCCCCAACCCTGTCCGCCCGCGCCCCCACGAAAACCGGCCACGCCCCAAAACGCCGCACGGGCGCGGGAGAGGCTCCCGCGCCCGTGCTGACGGTGGTTCGGTTACTGCCGGCCGGCGATCGGCTCCAGGATGGCCACGCACTCGAAGTGGTGGGTCATCGGGAACAGGTCGAAGGCCCGCAGCGAGACCGGCCGGTAGCCGCCCTCGCGGAAGAAGGCCAGGTCGCGCGCGAGGGCGGCGGGGTCGCAGGCGACGTAGGCGATGCGGCGGGCGGAGAGCGAGCAGAGGTGGGCGACGGTGTCGCGGCCGGCGCCGGCCCGGGGCGGGTCGAGGACGATCAGGTCGGTCGAGGTGATGCCGGTGCGGGGCAGCAGGGTCTCGACCTTGTCGCACTCGATCCGGACGTTCTCCAGCGCGGCAAGGTTGTGCCGGGCGTCCAGGACGGCCTGCTTGCCGGACTCGATGCCGAGCACCGCGCCGTCCTCGCCGACCCGCTCGGCGAGCGCCCCGGCGAACAGGCCGACGCCGCAGTACAGGTCGAGGGCCATCTCGCCCCACTGCGGGTCGAGGCCGGTGAGGACGGCGTCGACCAGGGTGTCCGGGGCCTCGGGGTGGATCTGCCAGAAGCCGCCGTTGGAGACCCGCCAGGTGCGGCCGGCGGCGCGCTCGCGGACGAAGGCGCGGCCGTGCACGCGGTGGAACAGGTCCTGCTCGTCGATCCGGGCGATCGAGGCCTCCCGGTCGAGTTCGACCAGCGGCAGCTGCTTGCCGGGCTGCGGCCGCAGGATCACCTGCCGGTCGGAGGAGCCGGATGCCGCGATCGCCTCGACGGAGGCGATGCCGGTCCAGTCGCGGGACTCGATGCCGAGCTCGGTGACGCCGGGCGCGGCGATCAGGCAGCGGTCGATCGGCTGGATGTCGTGCGAGCGGTGCTTGCGCAGCCCGATCGCGCCGTCCTCGCCGACGGCGTACTGCACCCGGGTGCGCCAGGCCGGGACCTCGCCGGGCTGGAGCTTGCCGCCGACCGGCTCGACCGAGCCGTCCCAGCGGGCTTCCTCGGGGGTGAGGCCGGCCAGCTTGGCGAGCTGCTCGGTGAGCACCGCGCCCTTGAGCTTGCGCTGCCCGCCGGGGGTGACGTGCTGCCAGTCGCAGCCGCCGCACTTGCCGGGGCCGGCGAACGGGCAGGGCGCCTCGATCCGCTCCTTGGCGGCCTCCAGCACCTCCACCGCGTCGGCCCGCAGGAAGCGCGAGGTGGTGGTGCCGTCGGTGACCTGCGCGATCACCCGCTCACCGGGCAGCGCGTGCCGGACGAACAGCACCCGGCCCTCGTGCCGGGCCACGCAGTGCCCGCCGTGCGCGACCGGCCCGACCTCGACCTCGTAGCGCTCGCCGACCAGCGGGTCGCCGGACGGCTGCCGCAGCACCGGCTGGGCGGACCGCAGCGCCTTCGACGCCCGCACCGCACCGGGCTTGCGCCCCTGCCGCTCGGCCTTCTTCGCCTGCCCGCCCTGGCCACCCTGCCCGCCCTTGCCGCCGGACGCGCCCTTCCCGCCCGGCGCGCCCTTCCCCTGCGCCGGCCGTTCCGCCGCGGGCCGCTGCTCGCCGGGCACCGGCGGCAGGCTGCGGGCAGTGTTGCCTTCCCGGTCGGTGGCCTCGGGCCGCGAGGGCCGGCTGCTCCAGCGCGGGTGCGCCACCTGCCCGGGCTTGGCGCCGGACGTGCGGCCGGGGCGGCCCTGGCGACCGGAGGAGCGGGGCGGGTTGTTGCGGGTCACGGGGCGCTTCCTTACGCGATACGGAACGACGAAACGACGGACTGACGAACATACGGACGGACGGACGGGACGGACGGTGGAGAACAACGGCGGCCCGTGGCAGACCGGGAACGATCCGCCACGGGCCCATTGAAGGCCATCAGGAGGCCGGACGGGCTGCGCCGCTCAGTCGCGCGGCGCGGCTTCGTCCTTGCCGCCCGAGGACTCCCCGGTGGCCCGCCCGGCCTGCGGGCGGGGCTCGCCGCGGCGCACCGCGCCAGGCGCGGACCACGCCTTGGGCGCCTTGCGCCGTTCCGAGGACTCCAACTGCCAGGGTACGGACGTCACCATCACACCGGGCTTGAACAGCAGACGTCCCTTGAGCCGCAGCGCGCTCTGGTTGTGCAGCAGGTGCTCGTACCAGTGGCCGACCACGTACTCGGGGATGTAGACCGCGACCACGTCGCGCGGGCTGTCGCGGCGCAGGTTCTTGACGTAGTCCAGCACCGGGCCGGTGATCTCCCGGTACGGCGAGTCGAGGACCTTCAGCGGCACGTCGATGCCGCGTTCGTCCCATTCCTGGCGCAGCGCCACGGTGTCGGCCGGGTCCACGTTGACGGTGACGGCCTCCAGTATGTGTGCCCGGGACAGCTGGGCGTACGCGAGGGCGCGCAGCGCCGGCTTGTGCAGCTTGGAGACCAGGACGACGGCGTGCACCCGGGTCGGCGGGGCGACGTCCTCGGGCTCCTCGGCGGCCTTCAGCTCGGAGTTGACGCTGTCGTAGTGGCGGCGGATCGCCTTCATCATCACGAACAGCACCACCATCAGCGCGATCGCGATCCAGGCGTGGCCGATCTTGGTGGCGAGCACCACGATCAGCACGGCCATGGTCATCACCAGGCCGAAGGTGTTGATCGCCCGGCTGCGCTGCATGCGGGCGCGCTTCTTCGGGTCGGTCTCGGTCTTCAGCAGCCGGGTCCAGTGCCGGATCATGCCGGACTGGCTCATGTTGAACGCCACGAACACGCCGACGATGTACAGCTGGATCAGCCGGTTCGGGTCGGCGCCGAACGCCACGATGAACAGGATGGCCGCACCGGCGAGCAGCACGATGCCGTTGGAGAACGCCAGCCGGTCGCCGCGGGTGTGCAGCTGCCGCGGCAGGTAGCGGTCCTGGGCGAGGATCGAGCCGAGCACCGGGAAGCCGTTGAACGCGGTGTTCGCGGCCAGCACCAGGATCAGGCCGGTGGTGCCGGCGACGAAGTAGAAGCCCGGGGTGAAGTTGGAGAACACCGCCTCGGAGATCTGCGCCAGCACGGTCTTCTGGTGGTAGTTCTCCGGCGCGCCGATCAGCTGCTCGGCCGGGTTCTCGGCCATCTGCGTCCCGGTCAGGTGCGCCAGGTAGATGATGCCCATGAACATCGTCACAGCGATGCTGGCCATCATCAGCAGCGTGGTCGCCGCGTTCTTGCTCTTCGGCTTGCGGAAGGCCGGCACGCCGTTGGAGATCGCCTCCACACCGGTCAGCGCCGCACAGCCCGAGGAGAACGCCTTCAGCAGCAGGAACACCAGCGCGAACCCGCCCAGCGCCCCGTTCCCGGGCGTCGCCTCCAGGTGGAACGCCGAGCTCTCCGCGGGCAGCGCCGCGTCGAACCCGAAGTGCCGCACCATGCCGTAGACCACCATGCCGAGCACGCCCACCATGAACGCGTACGTCGGGATCGCGAAGGCGGACCCGGACTCGCGGACACCGCGCAGGTTCATGCCCATCAGCAGGATGACCAGGGTGACCGACAGCGCCATCTCGTGCCCGCGCAACGCCGGCACCGCCGACACCACGTTGGCCACGCCCGAGGTGGTGGACACCGCCACGGTCAGGATGTAGTCGACCATCAGCGCACTCGCCACCACCAGGCCGGAGTTCGGCCCGTGGTTGACGGTGGCGACCTCGTAGTCGCCGCCGCCGCTGGGGTACGCGTGGACGTTCTGCCGGTACGAGGCGACCACCGCGAGCATCACGATGGCGACCACGACACCGATCTGCCAGGAGAAGTGGATCGCCCCGGCGCCGGCCAGCGACAGCGTGAGCAGGATCTCCTCGGGCGCGTACGCCACGGAGGACAGGGCGTCCGAGGCGAACACCGGCAGCGCGATGCGCTTGGGGAGCAGCGTCTCCCCCAGCTTGTCGCTGCGCAGCGCACGCCCGATCAGGATGCGTTTCGGTAGGTCAGCAGGCATAGGCACAGCAAGGAATCGTAAAGGCTCGCACTGGCAGCCGACGCCGCACGGGGGCCACCTTGGTCGCGACTGTGTTCGGCGGACCGGCTAGCGTGTCGGATTAAGGGTTAGCGGGCAACACCTCGTTGCCCCTCGCGTCGGATCACAGGCGCGGCCGACAATTGGCCCCCTCAATCGGGGGCACGGAAGGACGATGAGCGGTGTTTACGCAGGTCATGACCCCAACGGATCGGGTGAGGTAGTCGCGTGCACATCGTCATCATGGGTTGCGGGCGCGTGGGCTCCGCCCTCGCCAGAACGCTTGAGAAACAAGGCCACTCGGTCGCGGTGATCGACCAGGACCCGACCGCCTTCCGTCGGCTCGGCGCGGGCTTCAACGGCCGCCGGGTCACCGGCGTCGGCTTCGACCAGGACACCCTGAGGGAAGCCGGCATCGAGGAGGCGGGCGCCTTCGCCGCCGTCTCCAGCGGTGACAACTCGAACATCATCGCGGCCCGGGTGGCCCGCGAGAACTTCGGCGTCGAGCACGTCGCGGCCCGCATCTACGACCCGCGCCGCGCCGAGGTCTACCAGCGCCTGGGCATCCCGACCGTCGCGACCGTCCGCTGGACGGCCGACCAGATGCTGCGCCGGCTGCTGCCCAGCGGCGCCGAGCCGGTCTGGCAGGACCCGTCGGGCGCCGTGCAGCTCGCCGAGGTGGCGTTCGCCCCCGCCTGGATAGGCCACCGCCTGTCCGAGCTGGAGGCCTCCGCCGGTGTCCGGGTGGCGTTCGTCACCCGGGTCGGCGAGGGCGTGCTGCCCACCCCGCAGATGGTGGTGCAGGAAGGCGACCTGGTGCACGTGATGCTGCGCCGCAACGAACTGACCGCGGTCGAGGCGGCCTTCGCCAAGGGCCCCGAGGAGGCTGGTCACTGATGCGCGTCGCAATCGCCGGAGCCGGTGCCGTCGGCCGTTCCATCGCCGGAGAGCTGCTGGAGAACGGCCACGAGGTCCTGCTGATCGACAAGAACCCGAACTCCATCTCGGTGGAGCGGGTCCCGCTGGCGGAGTGGCTGCTCGCCGACGCCTGCGAGATCACCTCGCTGGACGAGGCCGCCCTGCAGCGCTGCCACGTGGTGATCGCCGCCACCGGTGACGACAAGGTCAACCTGGTCGTCTCGCTGCTCGCCAAGACCGAGTACGGGGTGCCCCGGGTGGTCGCCCGGGTGAACAACCCGAAGAACGAGTGGCTGTACAACGAGTCCTGGGGCGTGGACGTCGCCGTCTCCACCCCGCGCCTGATGTCGGCGCTGGTCGAGGAGGCCGTCAGCGTCGGCGACCTGGTCCGGCTGATGCGCTTCTCGCAGGGCAACGCCAACCTGGTCGAGCTCACCCTGGCCGCCGACGCCGGCCTGGTCGGGACGCGGGTCTCGGACGTGGCCTGGCCGGTGGACACCGCGCTGGTCACCATCATCCGGGGCGGCCGGGTGCTGGTCCCCGGTGGCAGCGACACCCTGGAGGCCGGTGACGAGCTGCTGTTCGTCGCCGCCCAGGAGCGCGAGGAGGAGCTGGAGACGCTGCTCGCCGGCTGATCCGTCCCGCCGTACGGCGAAGGGCCCGCGCATCGCGCGGGCCCTTCGCTCACTTCCGGGGTTCCTCTTCGTCCTCGGGCAGCTCGGCCTTGATCGGCGGCGGCGCCTTCAGCAGGATCTGCCAGGTCACGTACATCGCCAGCAGCATCGGCGGAATGCCGAGGGCGACCTTCAGCCAGCCCAGCAGGTTGACGTTGTGGGTGAAGTACAGCGGGAACAGGATCGCCGGCTTCAGGCCCATGATCAGCACCCAGGCCCAGGTCGCCCGGGTGTAGGCGGCCAGCCGGCCCGGGTTCTGCTTGCGCCAGGTGAACATCTCGCCGGTGATCGGGCCCAGCATCAGTCCGATCATCGGCCAGCGCACCAGCGCGGAGACCGCCAGCGCCACGCAGTAGCCGACGTTCCACAGCAGGCCCGGCAGGTAGAAGTCCTCGGCCTTGCCGGTCTTCATCGAGATCCAGGCGCCGATCGCCACGCCGAACACGCCGGAGAAGGCGTGCTGGATGGTCTCCCGGCGGGCCAGCCGGACCACCACGAACACCGCGCACAGGGCCAGCGCCGACCAGGCGGCCACCGGCACCTTGTGGGTGATGTTGAAGGCGATGATGAACACCAGGCCGGGCAGCGTCATGTCGACCATGCCGCGGATCCCGCCGAACGCCTTCAGCACCGTCTCGGCCGCCTCCTTGGAAGCGTCCCGCTCATGCACGCTGCCCTGCTCGTCGCCCTGCGGGTCGTGGGTGGTCACCCGGACCGCCTCGGCCTCGTTGCTCACGCGGACTCGCTCCCGTGTCCGACCGGACGCAGCTCGTAGCGGGGGTTGAAGAGCACGCGGCGCCCGCGTGCGTGGCCGATCCGGCCGCTGGCGATCAGTCGGCGGCCCGGCTCGATTCCCACGATCGAGCGACGGCCCAGCCACACCACGTCCAGCGCCTCCGTGCCGTCGAACAGCTCGGCCTCCAGCGCGGGCACACCCGCGCGGGGGCGCAGCGTGACGGTCCGCAGCGTTCCGGCCACGGTGACGATCTCACGGTCGCCGCAGGCGGCGATCGGGGTGCAGCCCGCCTCGGCGGTGTCCTGCCGCAGTTCCTGGGCGGCCAACTCCTCCGAGGAGGACGTCAGCCGACTCAGCATGCGGCGGAAACGGCCCTGCGGCTGGTCGCCGATGTTGTCACCACTCATGCCGGAAGGGTACCGGTTCACCCCTGCCCGATGGCAGAGCCACAGGTGGGCCCGGTCACGGCTCGAAGCGGTAGCCCATGCCCGGTTCGGTGATGAAGTGCCGGGGGTGCGACGGGTCGGCCTCCAGCTTGCGGCGCAGCTGTGCCAGGTAGACCCGCAGGTAGTTGGTCTCCTTGCGGTAGGCCGGGCCCCACACCTCCTGCAGCAGCTGGGTCTGGCTGACCAGCCGCCCGGAGTTGCGCACCAGCACCTCCAGCAGGTGCCACTCGGTGGGGGTGAGCCGGACGTCGGCGCCCTGACGGTTGACCTTCTTGGCGGCCAGGTCGACGGTGAACGACTCGGTGGCGACCACCGGCTCGCCCTCGGCGGTGACCGGCTCGGCACGGCGCACCGCGGCCCGCATCCGGGCCAGCAGCTCGTCCATGCCGAACGGCTTGGTGACGTAGTCGTCGGCGCCGGCGTCCAGCGCCTCGACCTTCTCGTCGGAGGCGTGCCGGGCGGACAGCACGATGATCGGCACCCGGGTCCAGCCACGCAGGCCGCGGATCACCTCGACGCCGTCCATGTCGGGCAGGCCGAGGTCGAGCACCACCACGTCGGGGTGGCGGGCGGCGGCCAGTTCCAGGGCGCTCGCGCCGTCGTGCGCGGAATCGACCTCGTACTTGCGGGCCTTGAGGTTGATCACCAGGGCGCGGACGATCTGGGGTTCGTCGTCCACCACGAGGACCCGGGTCATGCGGGACCGGCCTTTCCGTTGTCAGGATGGTCGTGCAGATCGACGGCGGGCAGCGAGACCACCATGGTCAGCCCGCCGCCGGGAGTGTCCTCGGCGATGACGGAGCCGCCCATCGCCTCGGTGAAGCCGCGCGCCACCGCCAGGCCGAGGCCGACCCCGGTGCCGCGCGGGGCGTCGCCGTAGCGCTGGAACGGGGCGAAGATCCGTTCCCGGGCCTCCTCCGGGACGCCCGGGCCGCGGTCGACGACGCGCAGCTCGACCCGGCCGTCGCGCGGCAGCAGGTCCGCCTTGACCAGCACCGGGCTGCCGGACGGGCCGTACTTGACGGCGTTCTCCACCAGGTTGGCCAGCACCCGCTCCAGCAGCCCGGCGTCGGCGCGCACCATCGGCAGCGACTCCGCCACGTCCAGCCGGACGCTGCCCGGCGGGACGCCGCCGAGCGCGAACGGCACCACCTCGTCCAAATCGGTGGGCTGCACCAGCGGGGTGACGGTGCCGGTCTGCAGGCGGCTCATGTCGAGCAGGTTGTTGATCAGGTGGTCGAGGCGGTCCGCGCCGGACTCGATGCCGGCCAGCAGTTCGGCCTCGTCCTCCGGGTCCCATTCGACGTCCTCGGCGCGCAGCGAGGTGACGGCGGCCTTGATCCCGGCCAGCGGGGTGCGCAGGTCGTGCGAGACGGCGGCGAGCAGCGCGGTGCGGATCCGGTTGCCCTCGGCCTCGCGGCGGGCGGCGGCGGCCTCGCCGGCCAGTCGGCGGCGCTCCAGCAGGACGGCGGCCTGGTTGGCGAACGCGCCGAGCATCCGCCGGTCCGCGGCGGGCAGCACCCGGCCGCGCAGCACCAGGGCGAGGCGTTCACCGACCGGCACGTCCACGTCCGCCTGCTCGGGCCCGGCCGGCGGGCGCGGGCCGACCGAGGCGGCGGCGTGCCAGGCGGAGTGCGGGTCGGCACGTTCGACCAGCGCCACGGCGTCCTGCTGGAAGGTCTCCCGGACCTGTTCCAGCAGCGCCGTCAGTACCCCCTCGCCGGTGGGGGCGCCGCGCAGCACGGTGCCGGCCAGCGCGGACAGGGTCTGTGCCTCGGCCTGGGCGCGGGCCGCCTGGTGGCTGCGCCGGGCGGCCAGGTCGACCACGGTGGCGACCGCGATGCCGACCGTGGTGAAGATCGCCACCGCCAGGATGTTCTGCGGCTCGGCGATGGTGAAGGTGTGAATGGGGGGCGCGAAGTAGTAGTTGAGCGCCGTCGATCCGACCAGTGCCGAGGCGATCGCCGGGTACAGCCCGCCGACCAGCGCCGCGCACACCGTCAGCGACAGGAACAGCAGCATGTCGGTGGAGAGTCCCTGCCCGTGGAACCGGCTCAGCACCAGCGCCAGCAGCGGCGGCCCGGCCACGCCGATCAGCCAGCCCGCGATCGTCCGGGTCCGGCCCAGGTCGGTGACCTTGCGGATCGGGATCCGGCCCCGGCCGCGTGCCGCGTGCTCGTGGTTGACCATGTGGACGTCGATGTCGCCGGAGTCCCGGGTCACCGTGAGGCCGACGCCCGGCCCGTAGATGTACTGCCAGACCTTGCGGCGGCTGGTGCCGATCACGATCTGGGTGGCGTTGACGCCGCGCGCGAAGTCCAGCAGCCCGGCCGCCGGGTCGTCGCCGAGCACCGAGTGGAAGCTGCCGCCGAGGCTCTCCACCAGCGCGCGCTGCTCGATCAGCGTCTGCGGCGAGGACCCCGACAGTCCGTCGGAGCGCGAGATGTGCACCGCCAGCAGTTCGCCGGCGCTGGCCCGGGCCGCGATCCTGGCGGCTCGGCGGATCAGGGTGGCGCCCTCCGGGCCGCCGGTCAGGCCGACCACGATCCGCTCCCGGGCCTGCCAGGTGCCCTGGATGCCCTGCTCGGCCCGGTACCGCTGCAGGTACTCGTCGACCCGGTCCGCCGTCCACAGCAGCGCCAGTTCGCGCAGCGCCGTCAGGTTGCCGAGCCGGAAGTAGTGGGCGAGCGCCGCGTCCACCTTCTCCGGCGCGTACACGTTGCCGTGCGCCAGGCGGCGGCGCAGTGCCTGCGGTGCCATGTCGACCAGCTCGATCTGGTCGGCGCGCCGCACCACCTCGTCCGGGACGGTCTCCCGCTGGCGGATGCCCGTGATGCCCTCGACCACGTCGCCGAGCGACTCCAGGTGCTGGATGTTGACGGTGGAGATGACGTCGATCCCGGCCGCCAGCAGCTCCTCGACGTCCTGCCAGCGCTTGGTGTACCGCGAGCCGGGGACATTGGTGTGGGCGAGCTCGTCGACCAGCACCACCGCCGGGTCGCGGGCCAGCACCGCGTCCAGGTCGAGCTCGGTGAACTCGGCGCCGCGGTGGGTCAGGGTGCGGCGCGGGACGGTCTCCAGTCCGTCCAGCAGTTCGGCGGTGTGCACCCGTCCGTGGGTCTCCACGAAGCCGATCACCACGTCCGCGCCGCGCCCCAGGCGCCGGTGCGCCTCGGCGAGCATGGCGTACGTCTTGCCGACACCCGGGGCCGCCCCGAGGTAGATCCGCAGCCGGCCGCGGCCTGTGTGCACCATGCCCTTGAGGTTAAGCCCTGCAATCTGAATATCCGCTGATCAGAGTGGTTTGACTGAAGAATTGTCAATTTCTTGACGGTCGTTGCGCCAAAATGTCGAACGGAAAGATCGACCCGAAGGAAACCACCATGCGCGGACTCGTACTCGGCGGCGGCGGACTCGCTGGCATCTCCTGGACCACCGGACTGCTCCACGGCCTCGCCGAAGCCGGCCTCGACCTCCCCGGCACCGCCGACCACATCCTCGGCACCTCCGCCGGTGCCACCGTCGCCGGCCAACTCGCCTCCGGCTTACCGCTCGCCGAACTCCACCTGCGACAGACCGACCCCGCGCGGCAGAACCACGAGATCGTCCCGCCCCTCGAAACCCTCGGCACGCTCCTCGAAGCCCTCGCCGTGCTGCAGGCCGAAATCACCGACCCCGCCGAACTGCGCCGCCGCATCGGCCGCCTCGCCCTGGACACCGACACCGTCCCCGCCGCCGACCGGCGCGCCGTCATCGCCGACCGCCTCCCCGTCCACGACTGGCCCAGCCGGCCGCTCACCCTCACCGCCGTCGACGCCGACACCGGCGAACCCCGCACCTTCGACCGCCACAGCGGCGTTCCCCTGGTCGACGCCGTCGCCGCCAGCTGCGCCATCCCCGGCATCTGGCCCACTGTCGAAATCGACGGCCACCGCTACATGGACGGCGGCATCCGCACCTGCACCAACGCCGACCTGATGACCGGCCAGCAGACCGTCCTGGTCATCGCCCCGATGCCCGACCCCAACCTCCCCGTCGAACTGGAGACCCTCCGGGCCGGCGGCACCGCCCTCGCCATCACCCCCGACGAGGACGCGCTCGCCTCCTTCGGCGTCAACCCACTCGACACCACCGTCCGCGCACCCGCCGCCGAAGCCGGCCGGGCCCAGGCCCGGCAGGTCGCCGACCAGGTCCGCAAGCTCTGGACCTGAGGTTCCCGGCGGCTATTCGACGATCTTGCCGTCCCGCAGCTCCAGCACCCGGTCCGCCAGGTCCATGAGCTGCGGGTCGTGCGTCGCCACCAGCGCCGTCACGCCCTCGCTGCGCACCACCGCCCGCAGCAGCTCCATGATCGCCAGACCGGTGTCCGAATCCAGCTGCCCCGTCGGCTCGTCCGCGATCAACAGCGCCGGCTCGTTCGCCAACGCCCGTGCCACCGCCACCCGCTGCTGCTGACCACCCGACAGCTCCGTCGGCCGCTGCGCCGCGTGGTCCGCCAGACCCACCAGCGCCAGCAGCGTCCGCACCCGCTCCTCGCGCTCCTTCACCGCCACCCGGCGCAACCGCATCGGCACCCCGACGTTCTCCGCCGCCGTCAGCACCGAGATCAGCCCGAACGACTGGAACACGAAACCGATCCGGTCCCGACGCAGCGCCAACCGGCCCGACTCGTCCAGACCCGACAGGTCCATCCCCGCGATGCTGATCCGCCCCGCCGACGGCGTGTCCAGACCACCCACCAGGTTCAACAGCGTCGTCTTCCCCGACCCCGACCGGCCCCGCAGCGCCGTCAACTCCCCGGCCCTCACCGTGAACGACACCCCGCGCACCGCATGCACCGCCCGGTCGCCCGCACCGAACGTCCGGTGCACGTCCTCCACGACCACCATCGCGCCACTCACCCGCGTACCTCCGAACCCTCCGCGCGCCACACCCTGATGTGGTCCTCCTCCAACGCCAGCCGCACCCGACGGCTCAGCCCCAACGCCTCCGTGAAATCCTGCGGCAACTGCAACCGGCCCACCCGGTCCAGCACCGCGTACTCCACCCCAGGCTCACCCCGCTCCGGACGCAGCACCTCCGTCGATGTCCGACCGTTGCGGATCCGCACAGTACGCCGCACCTCCTGCGCCACCATCCGATCGTGAGTGACGATCAGCACCGTCACCCCCAACTCCTCGTTCACCGACCGCAGCGCCGCGAAAATCTCCTCGCTGGTCGCACTGTCCAGCTCACCCGTCGGCTCGTCCGCCAGCAGCAGCGCCGGCGAGTTCGCGTTCGCCACCGCGATCGCCACCCGCTGCTGCTCACCACCCGACATCTCCGCCGGCCGACGCCCCGCCAGATGCCCGATCCCCAACATCCCCAACAGGTCCGCCGCCAGCCGCTGCCGCTCGCGCCGCGGCACCCCCGCGTACCCCATCGGCAGCATCACGTTCTCCACCGCCGTCAGATACGGCAGCAGATTCCGCGCCGTCTGCTGCCAGACGAACCCCACCGTGCGGCGCCGGAACGCCAACCGCTCCCTCTTGTCCATCGCCAGCAGATCGTTCCCCGCCACCCGGGCACTGCCCGCCGTCGGCACGTCCAGCCCCGCGAGGATCCCCAGCAACGTCGACTTCCCCGAACCCGACGCGCCCACCACCGCGATCAACTCGCCGTCCTCGACCGTCAGATCGAGCTTCTGCAGGGCCTGCACCTCGACGCCCTCGGAACGGTGGATCCGCACCAGGTTCTCGCACACCACCATGCCCTCGGCCGACGGCGGCCCCGCCGCGGCCGCGCGCCTGCGCAGCTCCGCCAGCCCTTCGGGCTCCGCCACGACCGGCACCCCCACCGCCTCAGCCCCCACCGCGTTCCCCTCCGACCGTCGAACCCGCGGCTCACCACGGCCTGCGCTCCGGGCCGACACCCGGCCGGACAGCCGGGGCGCAGTCCCCTGTTCTGCCCCGACCGCCCAACCGGGCGTACCCCCGCGGGCCACCACCCCGATCGGCAGCGGCCTCACCACACCAACGCGGCCCGGAGCGGACCGGTTGCACCGGTGCGCGGACTTTCTTCAAAACCCTTCGGGCACCGCCTGATTGAGCTCCGACGCGGGCCTCAGCCCTCCCCCGGCCCGGGCGCGCGCAACCGCAGGAACTCCAGCGCCGACTCCCGGAACGGATCCGACAACCCCGCCGCCGGCACCACCCCCCGCCCACCGCGACGCACCGTCAACACCGCCACCATCGTCCCGCTGATGTGCACCGCCACCTCCTCCGCGTACGCCACCGGCTGCCGCACACCCAACGCCACCACCGCACCGACCTGCTGCTCCACCGCCCAGCCCGCCCCCGAGCTCACGCACTCCCCGCCCACCAACAGCCGGGACGCCTGGTGCTCCGCCTCCAGCGGCGAACCGAACCGCATCACGATCTGCTGCGCCGACGCCTCCGGGTGGCCGGCATCCACATACCGCTGCCCCCACAACTGCTCGGCGCCCGACGTACCGACCAACCGCGGCACGCACCCGTCCGCGAACGCGTCCGGACCGGGCGATCGCGACGGGCTGCTTGACGGGCTGTCTGATGAACTGCCTGATGGACTGCTTGATGAACTGCCTGATGGGCTTCTGCTCGGGGAGGCGCTGTTGGTGGCGGTCGGATCGGCGCTCGTGGTGGGACCGGGCGTGGTCGGACCACTCGGGGACGCGCCCCCGGACGGACCGGCTGCCGCCGGGTCCACAGCCGGCAGCGCCGTCCACGGGCCGTACCCGCCCAACACGCTCGGCAGCCTCGACACGTCCAGCACCAGCGCCCGCGCCATCGGGTCGGCCGACTCCAGCGATGCCCACTCCAGCACCCAGTTCGGCGACGGAAGCAACGGCAACTGCGGCTCCGGCAACGGCACTTCGACCTTCGGGGCAGGCGCCGCAGCCGTCGGAGGCACCGGATGCGCCGCCACCCCGTGCCCCACCGGCCCGGGCACCATCGCCGCCGCGGACCACAGCACCGCGACGCCCAGCACCCCCGCCCCTGCCATCGCTCCCACCCGACGCCGACGCCGCCTCACCCCACGACGCACCACCTCCGCACTCGGCGGCACGGGCACGGCAAGCACCACCTCCCGCCTCAGCCCGTCGAACATGGTCTCCAGCCGAGCCGCCCCGATCGCCGGACGGTCCTCCGCCCCCACAACCCCCGTGGCCCTCGCCGTCTCCGCCTCGGGCCTAGACATGCGAACCGCAGTCTTCCGCCACCCGCACCTGAGTCCCCTGAGTTTCCGTCACCTGCACCGGCTCCCCGCCACCGCCGCCGCCCGTCAACTCCGCTTCCCCTGCTGCCCGTTCACCCGTGGCAGGCGCCGGAGCCGATCGCAGCGGCGCGACCGTCGGCTCCTCCACGACCGCCGCCGGCTCTTCCCCCAACAACGCCGCCAACGCCTGCCGCCCCCGATGCAACCGCGCTTTGACCGTCCCCACCGGCACCCCCTCGTCCGCGGCAATCTCCGCCACCGAACGACCCCCCATGTGATGCCACACCAACGCCGACCGCTGCGCCTCCGGCAACTGCCGCAACGCCTCCACCAGCGCCACGGTCTCCGGCCCAGGCCCCGGAACCGGCAGATTCGCGTCCCCGTGCCGAATCCAGCTCTGCAACGCCGTCCGCGCCCGCCGCCACCGACTGATCGCGATCCGCTGCCCCGTCAGCCGCACCCACGCCACCGGATTCTCGTGCGACACCAGCCGCCCCCAGTGGTTCCACGCCCGGACGAACGCCTCCTGGGCGGCGTCCTGCGCCTCACCCAGATCGCCCGTCAGCGCATACAAGTGCGCCACCAGCTGACCGTACGCGGCCTCGTAGAACACCCGAAAGTCGTCGCCGCCCCGGCCGGCTCTGCCACCGGCCCCCTCGCCCTGCTCCACGACCATGACGCCACAGTGTGCCGTGCACCGAATCACCCGGCAACAGGCCATGCGGTCTTCGGGAATCCCCCCGAAATGCAGAAAGGGCCCCAGCCTTTCGGCTGGAGCCCTTTCCAGAAGAATTGTTCGGCGGCGTCCTACTCTCCCACAGGGTCCCCCCTGCAGTACCATCGGCGCTGTGAGGCTTAGCTTCCGGGTTCGGAATGT